>NZ_JBJDRF010000057.1:0-33992 GCF_044987305.1 Novosphingobium sp. ZW T3_23 | reverse complement strand
GGGCGAGGGAAAGGAGAAAAGTTCGATCTGGGCATTGCCCGCGTCAAGATCGCACTTCCAGGACGCGCGCTCCTCGCGATAGATCTCGCGGATGATCGGAAAGCCCAGAACTTCGTGGTAGAAGCGGCGTGAACGGTCGTAGTTCGAGCCGATTATGGCGATGTGATGGATGGCGTGCATCGATGGTTCCTAGCAGGACAGAGCCTCCCTGTCCCGCCACTGAACAGGCGCGAGGCCGATCAGTTTTCGCCTTTCTCGTAAGCTTCCAGCGCCTGCCGATCCTCGTTCGAAACGAACTCGCAGGCCAGCAGGGTCTTGCCGGGCATTGCCGGACCTTCCCGCGCGACGATCGAGATGATCCCCAGATCCTTCATGCCCTGCTGGTCGTCCGGAAGGGCGCGCGCGAAACCGGCGCTGGAAGCTCCGAACAGATGGCTTTCCTCGGGCTGGAGACCATAGCGCGTGGCGACCTGGGCGGCGACCTGACCATCGAGAAGGACGCCCACCGACATTCCGGCGAAGACGACCTCCCGCGTCGTGAAGCCGTCCCGTTCGATCGCTTCTCCCAGCCGATATATCGCGGCCCCGAGCGAGGAGGTATCCGCCTGGCCCATTTCCTCGGCAGCTTCGTAAAGCTGCGTTGCCGATTGCATCGAATAGGGCGGTTCGCACAAGGCGGCAGCGAAGAAGTCGGGCGTCGCCGCGACGGCGATGGACGGCGTGAAAGCGAGCGCGGCGGCAACCGGAAAGAAAAGTTTCATGACTGCCGCCTGCGCTATATTTTCAGAATTTTCAATGTTCTGGGAACGACGTTTGCGAAATGCGGGCTCTCAGCGCTTCGGCGCCTTGGGCTTTTGCGACCGCACTTCTCCCAGAAGCAGGCCGAGGTATTTCTCCGCTTCGGCGGATTGGGCTTTTGGATAAGCAGCGGTCATGCGGCCGCTCCAGTAGCCGTAATTGACGGTGGTGAGGCTGAACAGCCAGGGCTGGTTATCGCTATAGCCGCTGAAGGTGCCGCGATAGGCGTCCAGCCGGGGATTGGTGGGAATCCTGGCCGGACCTTCGGAAACGATCGAGGGCGCCGCGAAATGGGCCATCGCGGCCTGGCGCATGATCATGTAGTGATCGCGCGCCGGCATCTCATCTATATGGACGATCGCCATGCGCACGACGATGCGGTTCTTGCTTGAGGCTGCGTCCGAACCGGCGCCAAGCGGCCGATCGTAGCCGATCGCCACATACTCGCCGCTCGGATCGAAGGTTCGTTCCTTCAGGCGCTTGAATCCTTCGAATTCCGCCGGGAAGCGCAGCCCGCTTGCCGTGTGGATCAGCGTGGTGCCGTCCCGATCGAGCGTGAAGCCTTCGGGAACTTCGCCCGCCGCTTCACTTGCAGCCGGCGGCACGGCCTGAGCCGCGGCTGGAGCGGTACCTGCCAGCAGCAGCGTCAGCGCGGCGATGAAGGAAGCACTGGATGAACGCATCTTCGTTGAAACCCCCTATAGGCAAGTCCCGATGTCGATCAGGACTTTGCAGGGGAAAGTCTAAGCCGAATGGCCGACCGTAATCAACACCCCAGAAACAAGCGAAGCGTTGCAGACCATTTGGGATCATCGACCCGTTTTTCATGCTTCTTTCACCCGTCAGGAATGCTGCTTTCCTTCTGGTCCTGCAAGGCGGCCAGGATCGTCTCGCTTTCGGTGCGATGCAACCAGTCCGGGCTGGCATCGAAGAACAGGACGCGGGCGTTCCGATCGAGAACAAGCACGGCGGGCTGGTCGATCTCGTAGCTGAAGGTGCCAAGCGTGCGGCCGATCCACGGCTCGCCTTCTGGCACCGGGGGCTGTTCTTCCGGGAAGAAGGTGATGTTGAGCCGCCGAGCCAGCGCATAGTCCGGATCGCCGGTGACGGGAAAGCCCAGCGCATGGCGGCTCGCCAGTTCCGGATCGACCGGCACCTGGGCGCTGACGGCCACGAATTTCACCCCCTGTCGCCGCAGTTCGGGCAGGAGCGTTTCGTTATAATAGGGCAGGGCGACGTTGCAGGCCGGACAGCCGCCGAAGCGGAAGAACACCAGTGCGGCAGGGCCATCCGCCAGCAGTTCGTCACGCGTGACGGGCGCGCCGTTCTGGTCGATCAAGGTGAAGGGCGCGATTTCCTCGCCCCGCTGCGGGAAGGCGAAAGGATCGTGGCGCTCCACGAGCACCCGGCGCTGGGCGGCGTTGCGCGAAAGCTGTTCGGCGCTCCATGTGCGCTCACGTTCGGCCTGCAAATCGGCAAATCGGTCCTTGAGGCTTCGGGTCATCTTTTCCTCGCGTGTAGTTGGCCGAGACCACGCTAGTTTCGCGGCGCGGCGGCGAACAACGAGAAGCACGGCCCGGCGCTTGAGAGTTTTCAATAAGGCGCTGTCCTGCGATCGAGCGTGCGGCGTTCACCTCGATTTTGGCACGGGCTGGCGGCCGAAATCCGTGCCTTTCCGCCTGTTATGAGCATAGCTGATAGGCCAGCTCCTATAACTCAATTGAATTAGTTGAGAATATGACGTCTCCTTTCGCCTCACCGTGGAAGCGAGAACCAATGCCCAGGGCTATCCCCATTTCCTCATCACCCGCCCGTGGCCTGGTGCCACGGCTCGGCAGCGCGCGATGGCTTTCGCCTCTGGCGCTGCTCGTCTTGTGGGAAGCCGGTTCGCGATCCGGCGTCATTCCCGAGCGGACGCTGGCAGCCCCGTCGAAAGTGCTTTCCACCCTGTTCGACATGGCGCTTTCCGGCGAATTGGCCGCCAATCTGTGGGTCTCGTTCCTGCGTATCGCCATCGGGCTTGCCATCGGCGTGCTGGTCGGCGCGGTCCTGGCGCTTGTCGCCGGATTGTCGCGACAGGGCGAAGTGGCGGTCGATCCGATCATGCAGATCAAGCGCACGATCCCCACTTTGGCACTGACGCCGTTGTTCATCGTCTGGTTCGGCATCGGCGAGACGCCGAAGGTGGCACTGATCGCCTTCGCCTCGATCTTTCCCGTCTATCTCAACCTTTACAGCGGCATTCGCGGGGTGGACCTGCGCCTGCTGGAAGGTGCCCGCAGTTTTGGGCTCAGCCGGGCGGAGCAGATCGTCCACGTCATCCTGCCGGGCGCATTGCCGTCGCTGCTGGTGGGCCTGCGCTATTCGCTGTCCGTCGCCATCCTGGTGCTGGTGGTGGCCGAACAGATCAACGCCTCGGCGGGGCTGGGCTATCTCATCAACAATGCGCGCGACTTCATGCGGACGGACATCATCGTCGTGTGCCTGATGATCTACGCGGTGCTCGGCCTTGCCGCCGACGCGCTGGTCCGCGCGATCGAGGCGCGCGCGCTCGTCTGGCGTCCCAGCATCGTTTTGCAATGATGCCCGTAATTGCCCCAGGATCGGAGAACAATGCCATGAATGCTCGACAGACCGGCCATTCCCGCGTGGCTGCACCCGACTTCTACCTTAGCCAACCCGTCGTTCATCTGCGCGACTTCACCCGCAGCTTCGGTGACAACACCATCATCTCGGACCTCGATCTCGACATTGCGCCGGGCGAGTTCGTGACGCTGCTCGGCCGCTCGGGGTCGGGCAAGACCACGCTGTTGCGGACGCTGGCCGGGCTCGATCCGACGACGGGGCAGGACGTGATCGTGCCGGATTCCCGCGCGGTGGTGTTCCAGGACGCCCGCCTGCTGCCATGGAAGAAAGTCTGGCGCAACGTGGCGCTGGGCCTGCGGGGCGGGAATGTTCGCCAGCGGGCCGAGGATGCGCTGCGCGAGGTCGGCCTGGGGCACAGGCTCGATGCCTGGCCGCTGACTCTTTCGGGCGGCGAGGCGCAGCGCGTGGCGCTGGCGCGTGCTCTCGTGCGTGAGCCGAGCCTGCTGCTGCTGGACGAACCTTTCGCGGCACTGGATGCGCTGACCCGATTGCGGATGCACGAACTGGTGCTTTCGCTCTGGAACCGGCATCGCCCGGCGGTGATGATGGTCACGCATGACGTGGATGAGGCCATTGCCCTGGCCGATCGCGTGGTGCTTCTGGACCACGGCCGCATCGTCGCGCAGGAGCGGATCGAGGCGCCGCGGGGGGAGCGGGGACACGTGGCGCGAGGGCTGCGCGCGCGCCTGCTCAGTGCGCTGGGCGGACAGGTGGAGAATGGTCCTTCGCCGGCGGAAGTCATCGCCCTCCATGCGGGCGGCGTGGCATGAATGCGCCGGTTTCGCTTGTCGTTCCGAAAACAGATGTCACGCCCCTGCGCCGTTTCGTAAGAGATTTCGCGGCCATTCTGGACAGCGGCGCAAGCGACGCGGGGATACTCGAGCACGGCGGCAGGCTGCTCTCGCGCCTGGTCTCGCAGGGCGACTGGCTGCCGGAGGAATTCACCCGCCCGCATCCCGAGCGATATCGGCAATATCTGCTCCATTGCGACAGCGCCGAGCGGTTCAGCGTGGTGTCGTTCGTCTGGGGGCCGGGGCAGGCAACCCCGATCCACGACCACCGTGTATGGGGCCTCGTCGGTGTGCTGCGGGGGGCGGAAAGCGTGCAGGACTACCGCCGCCGCGATGACGGCTCTCTCGTCCCGCAAGGCGCCGCGGTGGAACTGCGCGAGGGCGAGGTTCAGGCGATCGATCCACGGGTGGGAGACATTCACCGCGTAGCCAATGCCTTCGCCGACCGGACCTCGATCTCCATCCATGTCTATGGCGGCAACATCGGCGCCGTCGAGCGCGCGATCTACCGCGACAGCGGCGAGGAGCGCCCCTTCATCTCGGGCTATGCGAACGAAGTCCTGCCCAACCTCTGGAATGGAGTGATCCGGGCATGAGCGTGACGCCGTCCCACGTGCGCAGCAGTCTACTGGCCCGGCGCGAAATCGCGCTGATCGACGTGCGTCAGGAAGCGCAATTCGCGCTTGGTCATCCCTTGTTCGCCGCGCAGATTCCGTTGCAGCGCATCGCCCTGGAGGCGCCCTGGCGCATCCCGCGCAAGGATACGGCGATCGTCGTCTACGACGACGGCGAAGGTCTGGCAGAGCCGGCGCTGCACCAGTTCCGCGCGCTCGGCTATACGCAGGTCGAGCTGCTGCAAGGCGGTCTCACGGGATGGCGCGAAGCGGGCTACGAGCTGTTCGAGGACGTCAACAGCTACTCCAAGGCCTTCGGCGAACTGGTGGAGCATCGCCGCCACACGCCTTCGCTCCACGCGCCGGACGTGCTGGCGCTGATCGAGGAGAAAGCCGACATCGCCATCCTCGATGCCCGCCGCTTCGACGAGTACGCCACGATGAGCATTCCCGGCGGACGCAGCGTGCCCGGAGCGGAACTCGTGCTGCGCGCACCGGTGGCGGCGCCCGATCCGGACACTACGATCATCGTCAACTGCGCGGGCCGTACCCGCAGCATCATCGGCACCCAGTCGCTGATCAATGCGGGCCTGCCGAACAAGGTCTTCGCGCTGCGTAACGGGACTATCGGCTGGACCCTTGCCGGCCAGTCGTTGGAAAACGGGCGGCAGGAGAGCGTGGAGCGCGGCAAGGAAGCCCAACAGGATGTGGCGCGCAAACGCGCGCGAGATGTGGCCTACCGCGCCGGGGTGCGCCGGATCGACAGCGAGGATCTGCGGGCGCTGCTTTCGGAACACGACCGCACGCTCTACCGCTTCGACGTGCGCCAGCCTGCCGATTTCGCGGCTGGGCATCCCGCCGGCTTCCGCAATGCACCGGGCGGCCAGCTCGTACAGGAAACGGACCACTTCGCCCCCGTGCGCGGCGCTCGGATCGTACTGGCCGACGACCTTGGATCCCGCGCCGACATGACCGCCTCGTGGCTGGCCCAGCTCGGCTGGGACGTGCTGGTGCTGGCCGATGCCTTCGACGGCCCCCTGGAAACCGGAGGGGACGGCGCCCCGCCGCCGCGCGGCCCGCATGGTCGCTACAAGCGTCCTTATGAGGGCACCGACAACCGGGCCGCCGCCATGCAGGCCTATCTGGAGTGGGAATACGGCCTCGTCGCGCAACTGGAGCGCGACGGCACCCACGGCTTCTTCGTCATCTGATCCTTCCCCTCGGAGACTTACCTCATGACCGTCAAGTTCATCGGCTACATCGGCTTCAACGATACCTCGGAAATCCACGGGGGGCCGCGATCGCGCGTGCTCGATCGCGACTATGTGGATGCCGCCGCCCGCGCGCAGGAAGAAGGCGGCTTCGACCGCGTGCTGATCCCGTTCGGCTCCAGTTCGCCCGAAAGCCAGATCGTCGCCGCCCATACCGCCGCGATCACGTCGCGCCTGGGCTTCCTGGTCGCGCACCGGCCCGGTTTCACCCAGCCCACACTGGCCGCGCGGCAACTGGCCACGCTGGACCAGCTCTCGGGCGGACGTGTTGCCGTGCACATCATCACCGGGGGCGCCGACGAGGAAATGGCACGCGACGGCGATGTCCATACGCTCAAGGCCGAACGCTACTTGCGCAGCGACGAATATCTCGACGTACTCAAGCGCGAATGGAGCGAGAGCCGCCCGTTCGATCATTCCGGCCGGTTCTACGAAGTGCGCGGCGGCTTCAGCGCCGTGAAGCCGGATAACCTGCCGGTCTTCTTCGGAGGCTCATCGCCCGAAGCTATCGAGGTCGCCGGGCGTCATGCCGATGTCTATGCCCTGTGGGGAGAGACGCTGGAACAGGTCGCGGAATCCGTGCGCACCGTTCGCCATGCGGCGGCCCGTCATGGCCGCAATCCCGGCTTCTCGCTCTCTCTGCGGCCGGTGATCGCGGACACGGAGGAAGCGGCCTGGAAGAAGGCCGACGCCATCACCGAGCAGGTCCGCGCCCAGCGCGAGGCGGCGGGCCTGCCCACCAGCGGCCATCGTCCTCCCAATGCGGGATCGTTGCGCCTGCTGGAAACCGCGCAGACCCAGCGGCGCGATACCCGCCTCTGGACCGGTGTCGCTGCGCTGACCGGAGCGGCCGGGAACAGCACGGGGCTGGTGGGCACTCCCGAGCAGGTGGCCGATGCTTTGCTGGAATACTACGACATCGGCATCGATCATTTCCTGATCAGAGGGTTCGAACCTCTCGCTGACGCGATCGACTATGGCCGCGAACTGATCCCGCTGGTCCGGGCCAAGGTCGCAGCGCGCGAAGCGGCCGACCGGACCGCGCTGGCAAGCTGAAAACAGTTCGCGGCATTGGAAATACTCACGTTCCTATCAGCCATCCGCGTTGGTCGCACCGCATTCCGGCGCATAGCCTGAAACCCACGCAGAAAGGAGCATAACGATGGCCAGCACAGCTTCCACTTTCGATATCGCCGACAATGGTTTCGTGATCCGTCCGGTTCAGCCGACGCTCGGCGCAGAGGTGGAGGGGATCGACCTCTCCAGGCCGCTCGACGACGAACTGCGGGGCGCGATCCGTGCCGCATTGCTCAAGTGGAAGGTTCTGTTCTTCCGCGACCAGTCGATAGACGATGCCCAGCAGGCCGCCTTCGCGGCGAATTTCGGGCCGCTCTATACCCATCCGACCACGCGTCACGACGCGGCGAACAAGGAAGTCCACGCGATCGCCGCCAAGTACGACCGCGATTACGAGAGGAAGCTGGGCTACAAGCTCAAGGCGGGCGATGCCTATCACACCGATACCAGTTGGCGCCTCGTGCCCACCTGGGGTGCCGTTCTGCGGGACGTAAACCTGCCCGAAGTGGGCGGCGACACGATCTGGGTCGATGCGAACCTCGCCTACGAGACGCTGCCGGCCGAGATCAAGGAGCGCCTCGAAGGCAAGTACGTCACGCATAACTTCGTGCCCGCGCTGGAGCTTGCGGGCCACGAATATCCGATCGTCTCCCACAAGATCGTGCGCACCCATCGCGAGACGGGCCAGAAGATCCTCTGGGTCAACTTCCAGCAGCAACCGCAGATACTGGGCCTCGAACTTTCGGAAAGCCGCGAGCTGCTGGACGAAGTGCTGCGCCAGTACAAGCGGCCGGATCTTCAGGCCCGCTTCTCGTGGCGACCGGGAACGGTGGCGTTCTGGGACAACCGCGCGACGGTTCACTTCGCCGTTCGCAACTACGGTGACTTCCCCCGCGAACTCCACCGCATCCTGATTGCCGACGAACCGCTTTGGACGGATCTCTGAAGAATGCTCGACAGACGCAACCTGCTTGCGGGAATTTCGACGAGTCTTGCCCTGGCCGCTTGCGGCCGGGGCATTGGCACGAATGCCGACGTGCTGCGGGTCGGCAGCCAGAAAGGCGGGACCAAGGCCCTGATGCTGGCCTCCGGCGCACTGGATGGCGCGCCCTACAAAGTCGAATGGTCGGAATTTCCCGCCGCCCAGAACCTGCTCGAAGCCTTGGGCAGCAGCGCGGTCGATCTTGGCCTCGTCGGGGATGCGCCGTTCCAGTTCGCCTATCAGGCGGGCAGCCCGATCAAGGCCGTGGGCGCGCAACGCAGCCAGGCGCGGTTCCCGGGAGCGCTCTCGATCGTGGTGCCCGCTGCATCGCCGATCCGCGACGGCAAGGGGCTGAAGGGCAAACAGGTTGCGACGACACGTGGCAGCGTGGGCCATTATCTGGTGTTGCGGTCGATCCTGGATTCCGGATTGACGCCACAAGATGTGAAGATCGTGTTCCTTTCGCCAAGCGATTCTCGCGCCGCCCTGCAGAGCGGTGCCGTCGATGCATGGTCGACGTGGATGCCCTACATCGCCGCCGCTCAGGCCGAGGGCGATCGGATCGTGGTTGACGGGCGGCAGTTCTCTCAGGGCTATGGTTTCGAGATCGCGGCAGAGAGCGCGATCGCGAACAAGCGCGAGCAATTGGCCGACTTCCTGCGGCGGGAAGCCAAGGCGCTCACCTGGGCAGACGGTCACGTCGATGCGTTCAGCGCGGTGCTCGCGAAGGAGACAGGTCTTCCCTTGGACATCGCGCGACAGACGGCCGAGAAGAACTTGAGGTCACGGGTGCCGATCGATCAGGCCGTCATTGCCGATCAGAAAGTAGTCCTGGAGACGTTTCGGCGTTTCGGTGAGGTGAAGTCGACGCGTCCTCTGGATGAGGCTTTTGTTCTCGACGTTTGAATCAAGAAAAACTTGCCAACGGATCAGGCAAATCAATTTCAACTCAATCAGTTGAGATGCCAAGAAGCTCCTGTGGTTCTGATTTTCGGGGGCTAATGTGAAAAAAGTTCTGGTTTCAAGTTTTCTTGTAGGCGTTTCCGTAACCTCCATTTCTTCCGCTAGGGCAGAGGATATTGCCGATGCTCTTCCTGCTGCCGACAGCGCGGCGGCAGAGGCGGACGGATCCGCCATCGTCGTTACCGGCGCGCGCGGGCGGATACAGCGCTCGGTGGCGGACAGTCCGGTCCCGATCGACGTCATCAGCCCGCAGGAACTCAAGAATACCGGCCGCACCGGGCTCAAGGAGATCCTAGGCAATATCATCCCCTCCCTCAGCATGCCGGCGCTGGGCGGCGGCGGCACTTCGGCAAGCGTTCGTCCGATCTCGATCCGCGGACTTTCCGGGGACTACGTGCTGGTTTTGGTCAACGGCAAGCGTCGCCATACGACCTCGCTGATCAACAACCTCTCGCGCATTTCGGGCGGGTCCACGCCTGTCGATATCGACCTCATACCCACCGTCGGCGTCGGCCGGATCGAAGTTCTGCGCGATGGTGCGGCGGCGCAATATGGATCGGACGCGATATCCGGCGTCATCAACATCATCCTCGACAACACGCCGCGCGGCGGGGAATTCTCGGTCACCGGCGGGCAGCTCTACGAAAAGGGCGGGGCACTGGCGCAAGTGGCGGGAACCTACGGCACGCCGCTGGGTGACGGCGGCTTCGCGCGGTTCTCGGTCGAGGCGAAATATCACGATCGCGCGGATTCCTCCGCGCAGCCCGTGCCCTATCTCTATCCTTTCGTGAACGGCCAGCCCGACCCGCGCGAAGTGGATGCCGACCATCTCATCGCCGGCGGCTATGGTCGCTCCAACCGCGACAAGATCGTCAACGGCAGCTACAATGCCGAACTGCCGGTAGGAGAGGATACCACTCTCTATTCCTTCTCCACGCTGAGCTACCGGGACATCAAGGACGCGCGCGGTGCCTATTTCGCGGCGCCTACGGGGTACAACGGGCAGGCGAATACCTCCGGCGCTTCCGTGCTGCCGCAGCTCTACCCGGCAGGCTTCCAGGCCTACAGGCGGATACGGGAGTGGGACTGGCAGGCCGCGCTCGGCCTACGCACCGAGTTCTCGGGCTGGTCGCTGGACCTGTCCACCAGCTACGGCCGCGATAACGTGGAGCTGGGCGCGGACAACACGCTCAATCCCTCGATCGGGCCGGACAGCAAGACCAGCTTCTTCATGGGGAGACAGAAGCAGGATCTGTGGGTCAACAACCTCGATCTGAGCCGGGAAGTGGACCTCGGCTTCGCCAGGCCGCTCAGCCTGGCGCTGGGCGTGGAGCACCGTTGGGAGCGGTTTCAGAATATAGCCGGAGAGCCCGATTCCTATCGTGACGGCGGCTATGTCATCCCGGCCGACGGGACGCCGTTCGGGCAGCTCTATGGCGGCCGCTCGCCGTCGCCCGGTCTGGTGTCGTTCACCGGGACGTCGCCCGCCGATGCATCGAGCACGAGCCGCAACAACGTGGCGGCCTATGTGGACGTTTCCACCGACCTGACACCCGGCTGGTTCGTGGGCCTGGCGGGGCGTTTCGAGCATTACTCGGACAGTGCCGGCAACGCTTTCGCCGCCAAGGCCTCGACACGGGTGGAACTGGCGAAAGGCCTGGCTCTGCGCGGCGGCGTCAACACGGGCTTCCGCGCGCCGTCGCTGGCGCAGACGGCGTTCTCGACCACCCAGAACACGGTCACCGTCATCGGCGACGAGCGCGTCTCGACGGTTTCGAAGTTCCTGCCGGTCAACAGTGCTGCCGCCATTGCGCTGGGGGCAACGCCGCTGAAGCCGGAGAAGTCTTTGAACTTTACGGCCGGGCTGACGTATGAGGCCGGTCCCTTCCGCCTGACCGTGGACGCCTACCAGATCCGCATCGACGACCGGATCGTCAAGACCGAGTTCCTCGGTACGGCCTCCAACGGCGGCGCGGCGATCAAGAACATCCTCATTGCCAACGGCATCGACGATGTGGACAGCGCGCAGTTCTTCACCAACGCCATCGACACGCGCACACGCGGGGTGGACGTGGTGGCGGAATACCTGCTGCGAACGGCCAGCCTGGGCGAATTCCGCTTGAACGCCGCCTATAGCTACAATCGCACCAAGATCCTCCACGTCATCGACAATCCACCGGAACTGAGCAGCCTCAACGTCACCCTGTTCGGGCGTCAGGCCCAGCGCGATCTGGTTGCCGCCACGCCGCGCAGCAAGGTGGTGCTGTCCGGCAACTGGTCGCTGGACAAGGTTCGCGCGCTTTTGCGGGTCACCCAGTTCGGCAAATACACCGAGTCCAGCAACGTCGCGGCGTCGGACCGGACTTTCGGTGCCAAATGGGTGACGGATGCCGAACTCGGCTATCAGCTTACCGGCAACCTGGATGTGGCACTGGGTGCCAACAACCTCTTCGACGTCTATCCCGAGAAGAATGGCGCGATCGCCGCCGATGGTTCGGGCCAGTTCGGAGGCTTTGCCCCCTTCGGCCTCAGCGGAGGGTTCTACTACGCCCGCGTCGGTTTCAGGTTCTGATATTGGCAATTCACGCCGCTTGAGGCATCCCGGCGAGGCAAGCCAAGGAGAGATGCGTGAAAGAAGCCGTCGCGGTGATCGAGAATGGAGGCGTCCTCGAAATCCTGATCGATCGTCCGGAAAGGAAGAATGCGCTGACCGCGCCGATGTACCGGGTGATGACCGCTGCCCTGGCTGAGGCCGCGTCCCGTGCGGACATCGGCGCCGTGCTTTTCGCGGGTCGGGGCGAGACTTTCTGTGCGGGCAACGATCTCGCCGATTTCATGGCGGGGCCGGATGGAGCTGAGGCGGCGCTGGATTTCATCCGCGCGGTCGCCCGGTTCGAAAAGCCGCTGGTCGCGGCGGTGCAGGGCATGGCGGTGGGCGTGGGCACGACGATGCTGTTCCACTGCGATCTTGTCTATGCGGCGCCCGATGCGGCGTTCGTCATGCCCTTCGTGAACCTGGGCATCGTGCCGGAAGCCGGGGCTAGCCTTCTTGCCCCGGCGGTTCTCGGTCATGCGAAAGCGGCGGCCATGCTGCTGCTGGGCGAGCCGATGGACGCAGCGGGCGCGGAGCGAGCCGGTCTGGTCACGGCGCTGGTGCCGGCGGATCGATTGCTGGACCATGCGCGGGCGAAGGCAGCCCTGCTTATGGCCAAGCCGCCGGAGGCACTGCTTGCGACGCGCCGGCTGATGAAGGGCGATCCGGCTTCGACCTCAGCCCGGATCGAAGAAGAAGCGCGGATTTTCCGGCAGGCCCTGCAATCGCCGGAAGCGCGCGAGGCCTTTTCCGCCTTCTTCGAGAAGCGGCCTCCTGATTTCAGGCGGGGCTGACGTTCAGTCGGCGGAGTCCGGCTGGCGCCGGGGCTGTTCGGCCCCGGTTACCTTGCGCCAGTGTTCGTCGGCCCGCCGTTCGAAAGTGCCGCTTTCGCGCGCTTCGCTTCGGTAGAGAGATCCGGCGGGCATGGGCGAATAGACCTGCTCCACCCAGCCGCGTGGATCATCGTGCGGCCAGAGGTAGCCCTGATGGCCCAATTGCGCCGCGCCCTTGTAGTGGGTGTCGCGCAAGTGCAGCGGAACCGGGGCAGGAGGCTGCGCCGCCACGAACTGGAGCGCTGCCGAGATGCCGCGCGATGAGGAAGCGGACTTGGGCGCCCGCGCCACGTGAAGGGCCGCGTGGGCAAGGACGATCTGCGCTTCGGGATAGCCGATCTTCTCGACGGCATGCAGCGCCGCCACCGCTGTCTGCAATGCCGTGTTGTCGGCCAGGCCAACGTCTTCGGACGCGTGGATCATGATCCGCCGCGCGATATAGCGGGGGTCTTCGCCCCCGTGTACCAACCGGGCCAGCCAGTAGAGCGTCGCGTCGGGATCTGATCCGCGCATGGACTTCACGAAAGCCGAGACGACATCGTAATGGGCGTCGCCGGAGCGGTCGTGGTTGATCGGGGCAGCGGCATAGGCTTCCTCGATCATCGCGTCGCTGACGTCGAACGCGCCATCGTCATGACCCAGCGCCAGGCTTTCCAGCGTGGTCAGAGCGCGCCTGGCATCGCCGCCGGATCGGCCGGCCACCAGCCTGACCTGCTCGGGCGTCATGGCCATGGCGATGCCGCGCGCGCGGAGGTGCTCTATCCCGCGCCGAACCACCTTTTCCATATCCTCGATGGAAAGCGGGTCCAGCTTGAGAATGGTGGAACGAGAAACCAGCGCCGGGGTGAGGACGTGATAGGGATTGCCGGTGGTCGCACCGATGAAGTCGGCGATGCCGTCCTCGCAGATGGAGAGGAGGTCGTCGGTCTGCGTGGCGGTGAAGCGTTGCACTTCATCCACGAAGATCAGCAGGGGATGGACGCGCGCCTCGTCCGCCAGCTTGCGGATTTCGGCGACCCCGGCGCGCGTCGCGTTGAGCGGCCGGAAGGTCTTGCCCAGAGCGCCTCCCACGGCGCGCGCGATCGAGGTCTTGCCGATGCCGGGCGGTCCGTAGAGGATCACGCTTCCCAGCGTGCCCGCCCTGATGCGCCGGCGAAGGATCGATCCTTCGCCCACGACATGGTCCTGTCCGATCACTTCGTCCAGCGAAACCGGGCGAAGCAATGCGGCCAGCGGTGTATTGTGAACCGGATCGGACCCGGCGAACAGGTCTGCCATCCGCGTATCGCCCGGATCGTCAGACCGCGAGAAGCAGCGTGTCGTCGCTTCGGGGGGGAGCCGCTTCGAAGTCCGGCAGGGGCTCGAACACTTCGTCCAGCAGTTCGGTCACTTCCAGACCGGCAAGCTTGAACTGGCCGAGACGGCGTTCCTCTGGTGAACGCCATGCCTTCGTGAGGTTAAGGGCGCTGACGAAGAGGTCGCCATGCCGCTCGAACATCAGGTGCGGGGCGAGCTTGATGATGCCCCCGTTGTAACGGGCATTGACGGTCTTGCGGAGCGAGATCGCTTCCATGAGGCTCAGACGGGTGTCGATCATTTGTAAGGTCAGGCCAATTCGGTATTCAATGGATTTTGCATTGCAGCATTGTGGAGCCGACGCGGGCTTGGTGCAAGTGCCAAGCGGGCGTTCTTCCGCAAAGTCCGCTCAGGCGCTTCGGCGATGCTCGGAACCGGGCAAAATCGGCAGGCCGGTGCGGTTCCGCCCCTCCTGCTTGGCGCGATAGAGCGTATCGTCGGCAAGCGCCATGACCGCACGGCCATCCTGCCCGGAAGACAAGGGCGCGATCCCGATGCTGACCGTCGCCTCCACGCGGGCACCCGAAGGATCGCGGACGGCCGCCTCCTCGAATCGCGTGCGAATGCGCTCGCAGACCAGATGGGCCTGATCGAGGCTCAGGCCGCCGAGCAGGGCGGCGAACTCCTCGCCTCCGAGCCGGGCCACCAGGTCTCCCTCGCGGACCGCGCCGCGCAGGATGGCCACGAAGCGCACCAGCACGTCATCGCCCGTGGCGTGGCCATAGCGGTCGTTGATCTGCTTGAAGTGGTCGAGATCGAACAGGGCGAGGCAA
Source organism: Novosphingobium sp. ZW T3_23 (assembly GCF_044987305.1). Taxonomy (NCBI): domain Bacteria; kingdom Pseudomonadati; phylum Pseudomonadota; class Alphaproteobacteria; order Sphingomonadales; family Sphingomonadaceae; genus Novosphingobium; species Novosphingobium sp. ZW T3_23. The sequence continues at coordinate 19,295 of NZ_JBJDRF010000057.1, read as the reverse complement.
CCCGCCGTCGCCTGCTGGTCGGGCGTGTCAGCCTTGGAAGCATCCGGCCCGGACGCGTCCAGCATCAATGCCAGCGCCTCATCGAAGGCGCGGCGGTTCAAGGCGCCAGTCAGGTGGTCCGTCATCGCTTGCGCGGTAAGGTTTTCCACGAGCTGACGTCTCCGCGTAATCTCGCGAATGATGCTGACGGTGCCGGACGTGCGGCCGTCTTCGTCGACGATCCCGCGAATGTGGCTTTCAACCCAGACGATATCGCCGTTCTTGCAGCGCACCCGGTACTCGACGATCGCCGCGTCGTCGGGGTGGGCGAGGGCCTTGCCGCGCGCTTCGTCGATGACCGGAACATCCTCGGGCAGGATCAGGTCGAACATCGAGCGACCGACGAGTTCGGCAGGCGCGTAGCCCGAAACCTGCAAGGCCGAGGGCGAGGCATAGCGGACCAGGCCGTCGGCCCCGACCCGCACCACGATGTCGCTCATCCGGTCCAGCACGGCGCGATGCAGGGCTTCGGCGGTATGGAGCCGCTCCACCAGGCGACGGCGCGAGCGCAGCTCGGCGGCGAGCGGCAGGACGATGAGAACGACCGAGGCGAAGTAGATCTGGAGCACCTGGAACTTGACCGCCATCGGACTTGCCAGCAGCGTGGTCGGACCTCGACCGGCGAGCGACAACGAGAGGCCGACGGTCACCAGGATGAGGATGGAGGACACCGCTCCGAAGCGGCCAAGCCGCAGCGTGGCGGCAATCGTCGGCACGAAGGGGACGATCACCAGGGGTATCGCGTTCTGCCCGAAAGTGATCAGCGAGGCGACGAGCACGAGGCCGAGCAGCACCGCCGCTTCGCCCATGCGCTTGCGCCCTGCCGAGGCGATCCACTGGCGGGTTTCGCCGCGCAGGCACAGCAGCAGAGGCGGCGCGAAGGTTATGAAGCCCAGCGCATGGCCTGCAAACCAGTCTCGCCAGGCGGGCCAATAGGCTAGGCCTTGCGTGACGTGGGTACTATAGGCGGCAGCGAAAGCGGTGATGGCCGGTATAAGCGCCCCGGCGACGAGGAGGAAACAGCCGACCTCGGCCAGCGACTGGAACCGGCCAAAACGGGGGTAGATGCGACGCACCAGCCAGGCGGCGGCGAAGGCTTCGACGATGCAGAGCATCGACAGCGGCAGGGCGACCAGTCCGTGAAACCCGAAAAGGATCGAAGCGCAGAATGCCAGCGGAGCGCAAGCGAGCCCAATGGCGATCCAATGCCGGCGCGGGGTGCTGCACAGACGCGCGAAGAGTACCGGTCCCGCCAGCCACACAACAGCTATCCCGGCATCGAAGCGGGTCAGTTGCAGGGCGATCGCGGCACAGACGAAATAGGTCGTGGCTGTCAGAACGGCCTCGCGCAGTGGCAGGCGAAGTCGTCTGGAGAGCGGCGGGAACATGGGGCATGGCTACTGGGATATGGTTAGCATCCTGTAAACGTCTAATTTCGCCGTTTGCGCGTGTGGGCTGCCGTTTTCAGTCCGGCTCGGGTTCGGACGGGAAGCGCGCTTCCGCAAGGAAGGCGGCAACCGTCGCTGCACGCTCGTCGTGGCGGATCGCCAGTGCCAGGGCCACTTTCGGCGCATTGCCTTGCAGGTCGTGATAGGTCACCCCCTTGAACGAGGCATCGCGCATGGATTCCGGAACGAGCGCCACGCCCAGTTCGGCTGCCACAAGCGCCAGAACCGAGGCCACCTGCGGAGCCGACTGACCCAGTACGGGCTCGAAACCGGCGAGACGGCAGGCCTCCAGCGTGGCATCGAACAAGGTGGGCCCCAGCGCGCGCGGGGTCAGGATGAAAGGATCGTCGGCAAGCTGTTCCAGCCGGATCGGTTCGCCATGCGGCATGCGGGCCGAGGCCAGAGCGGCAATGAGGGGTTCGTCGGCCAGGTGGAACAGCCGCAGCCCTTGCTTGTCCACCGCATCGGGGCGGAGGAAAGCGGCGTCGAGCGTGCCGTTCTTCAGGCCTTCGACCAGGCCGTTGGAGTTGTGTTCCGCGAGGCTCAGTTCCACGTCGGGGAAGCGCCGTCGATAGACCCGGATCGCCTGGGGAACGCGGGGATTGAATGCGGCCGATCCGGTGAAGCCCACGCGGATCCTGCCGGTCTCTCCCGTGGCGGCGCGCTGGGCGGCGCTCACCGCTTCGGCCACGAGGCCGGGGATCTTGCGTATGACTTCCTGGAACGCTTTTCCGGCCTCGGTCAATTCCGCTCCCTGCGGAATGCGATGGAACAGCGGCGTGCCGATCTCGCGCTCCAAATCCTTGATCTGGTGGCTGAGGGGCGGCTGCCCGATGCCGAGGCGCTGCGCGGCACGGGTGAAATGTCGCTCCTCGGCAACGGCAAGGAAATAGCGAATGTGTCGAAGTTCCACGTCATACCTGTAATGTATCGAGATTGCCATCATCATGAATTGGACAGATGAGGTGCACAAGCTCATTTCGGCGGCAGGAGATTCGAAATGGCAAGTCTGGCGATCGAAAAGAGTGAAATGACGGCGAGTGCATCGGCGGTTCCGCTGCGCGGCGAATGGAACGGGGTAAACCGTGCTCCGGCGCTCGAGCCGGTGGTGTTCCTTCCCGGCCTGCTTTGCGACCAGGCGCTCTGGCGGGGCCAGGTCCATGCGCTGGCCGACGTGGCCGCACCGATGATCGCGGACCTGACGCTGGACGACACGATCGGCGCGATGGCTGAGCGAACCCTGGCTGCGGCGCCGCGCCGCTTCTCGCTCGCCGGGCTGTCCATGGGCGGATATGTCGCTCTCGAAATCATGCGGCGCGCGCCTGAGCGTGTTTCGCGTCTCGCCCTGATCAATTCCAGCGCGCGCAGCGATACGCCGGAGCGGCAGCGGCAGCGGCAGGCAGGGATCGAATCCCTGCGCCGGGGTAAGTTCGTCGGCATCACGCATCGGTTGCTGGGCGATCTGGTCCACTCGGATCACACTGTCGGGCCGGTCGCCGACGAGATGCGGGGCATGGCCTCCCGCGTCGGCGGCGATGCCTTCATCCGCCAGCAGCACGCGATCATGACGCGTCCCGCCTCGCTCGACAGTCTGGAAGCCATCGGCGTGCCGACGATGGTCGTGGTGGGCGAGGGCGATCGCATCACCCCGCCCGACCATGCGCGCGAGATCCACGAGCGGATTGCCGGTTCCAGCTTCCACATGATCGGCTCTTGCGGCCACATGGCGGCGCTGGAACATCCCGAGCAGGTGAATTTCCTGCTGCGCAACTGGCTCCTGAACGAGGCAGCCTGACCGGTTACGCCATCGGGATCACTCGAAGTTTTCTCCCACCGGCTGCCCGTCGACATAGACCTGTCGGCGGGTGACCTCGCGCAGTTCCACCTTCCCGGCCCGCAGGGCGGCTTCGGTGCGCTCGCGCGCAGCCGCGTCCATCACCGGCCGGTCCCGCGCAGCGCTGCCCCATGATCCGTCCTTCAGTATCCAGCGGGTCCGCTTGCGAAGCGGTGACGATGACTGCCTCGCTGCTGCCGCCCCGATGGAGAACGGTGCAGGCGCCGTCGAACGAACAGGCGTCGTATTCCATGAGCTTGTCGTAGAGACCCTGTGGCAGCGGCGTTCCCTGCGGGATCACCGTGAGACGCTTGGGATCGAAAGGCGGCCGCTTGCGCTCGAACGCGGGAGAATCGATCGCCCAGCGGTTCTTGGCATCGAGCGCTTTCCTGGCCTCGGCGCGGATTTGCGGCGTTCGGCCACTGTCCGTAAGCCGGCGGGTGGCAGCCTCGCCGGCGCTGCCGAAATCGAAGCGCAGGGCGCGCCAGTCGAAAGCATCGGGTGCGGTTCGGCCGCTTTCCAGACGGGCCACCTGATCGCGCGCGGAAAGCGCGCCGAAACTGACCAGCGGCGTGGATAGCACGAGGGCGAGGAGACAGAGCGCGAAGGCAAGGCGCAAGTTGGCAACCCGCAGTTCGGGCGCCGCGTGGATGCGCCGGCGCGCCAGCACGACGAGATAGGCCAGGCCATAGGCACAGGCGATGGCGGTGAACACCACGGCCCAGAGACGGTCCGGCGTCAGGCCATGTTGCTGGATGCGCATGCCGGTGGAGATGGCGGCGATCACGCCCAGCGGAAGCATGGCCAGGCACAGCGCGGCAACGCTGGCCCTCAGCACGGGATTGCGTGCTTCGTGAGAGGCGACGTCACCGATCACGGCATTGGCCAGCGACAATGCGCCGATCACGCAGCCGAGCAGGATCGGGCTGGTGGAGCGGGTCGCATCCCACAAGGGCGCAAGCCCGGTGAAGGGGATCGCTGCCAGAAATATCACCAGTCCCAGCGCAAGAACGGGAGCCAGCACGGCGAGGATCGTCGTCACCACCCTTTGCAGGAGCCGCAATATGCCGTCGCGATCGCGCAGAAGGCCGATCCCGGCGCCGAGTGCGGCGCCGGTGAGCAGCAGGATCATCCATTCCTTTTCCAGCGCCTTGCTCAGCACTTCTATCCCGATCAGACGGAACAGCTGTCCCAGCAGCAGCGCCATGGCCCAGGTCACCCCCACGAAGACCCAGGCCGAGCACCACAGCACGACATTGGTCCAGGCATGGCCATGCGCGTCGGGATAGGGAACGGCGAAGCGGCTCCTGGGCGATCGATACCGTTCGTCGCGCCAGGCCTGGAACAGGGGCGCCGCGATGACCAGGGCCAGCACCGCGCAGACGATGCGCCACGGCTCCTCGCCAAGCCGGCCGCCGAACGGACCGTTCCAGTAGATCGTGAGCGCCACGACCACGGCTCCGACGGCGGCGGCGGCGATGCTCCAGCGAATGCGCGTGCGCTCCACGAGGAAGGCGAAAACCAGGGCGCCAACGCCGAGGAATGTGGCAAGTGCCATGCGGGCTTGCATGTGGTCGAGATCACGCCCGCCGCCATCGGGACGGGTGATCCAGTAGATCGCCAGGCCGACCAGTCCTCCGAGAAGGGCCAGCCCCCAGGAGCGCAGTGGCCAATCGCTATCGTGCCGGGCTTCGGCGGATGTCGCCTGGGGGCTGGGCGGGGTGTTCATCGCTGTTCCTCTTCGCGCGCTGATGACCAGGGCCGGATACGCTAACCGACGCTCGGCGCGGTCGTAAGTGGGTGATCAGGCATGAAATGTTTGCGCGTGATCCTGAACGATCGCAAGATTTTCCGGGCATTTCGACGGAAAGTCGCTAACGATCGGCGGATTGGGGGAAATGCCATGTCCGCACCTGACCTTTCGTTGCTGACCAAGCGACGGTTCGCGCCGATGTTCGCCGTCCAGTTTCTGGGCGCGTTCAACGACAACCTGCTGAAGTTCGCGATGCTGTTCCTGGCGAACTTCAGCATCTACGCGGAGCAGCCCGAACGGGCGGAGATGCTGGCCGCGATTGCCAGCGGTGTGTTCATCGCGCCCTATTTCCTGTTTTCGGCCCTCGCCGGACAGTTGGCCGACCGGATCGACAAGGCCAGACTGGTCCGCTGGGTGAAAATGGCCGAAGTGGCGATCATGACGATCGGGCTCTACGGCCTCTGGTTCCACGTCATTCCGGCTCTTCTGGTCGCCCTGTTCCTGATGGGCCTGCATTCGACGATCTTCGGACCGGTCAAATTCTCGATCCTGCCGCAACATCTGGAGCGCCATGAGATCATGGGCGGAACCGGCCTGTTCGAGGCAGGGACTTTCCTGGCGATCCTGGGCGGGCAGCTGCTGGCGGGGGTGGTTTCCGCCTGGACCGCAGGGCTCATCGCCATGGGCGTCGCCGTCTCCGGCTACCTTGCCGCACGGGCCATTCCGCCTGCGCCGCCGCTGCGCGGCGAGCATCCGATCGACTGGAACGTCTGGCGCGGAACCCTGCATATCCTGCGTACGGCACGTGGGTCGAAAGAGCAGGCAGGACAGGGAGCCGGGCACGCTCGTGGAGACGGCAAGGTCTGGCTGCCCATTCTCGGCATCAGCTGGTTCTTCGCGGCCGGGGCCGTGCTCGTATCGGAATTCGCACCTCTCGTCAGCGGCACGCTGGGGGCGGAGCAAGAAGTAGCCACACTGTTCCTGGTCATCTTCTCGGTGATGATCGCGCTGGGATCGGTGACGGTGAACAGGCTGCTCGGCGGGCAGGTCTCCACCCGCTATGTGCCGATCTCGGCCCTGGGGCTGGCGCTGGGGCTCATCGACCTGTGGCTTTCCACCAGCGGTTTTTCAGCCGGTAGGGAAGCGGCTTCGGTGCGAGAGTTTTTGGCGGAACCGAGCGCCTGGCGCATCCTCGTCGATCTCGTGCTGATCGCCTTTTCGGGCGGCATGTTCGTCGTACCGCTCTATGCCGTGCTTCAGATGCATAGCCTGCCCGAAGAGCGGTCGCGCATCATTGCCGCCAACAACATCGTCAATGCCGCCGTGACGGTGGTGGTCGTGCTTGCCGTCACCGGCCTTCTTGCACTGGGTGTGGACGTGCCCGGCGTGATGGGCGCTCTCGGCCTGGGCTCGATGGTCGTGGCGCTGGTCGGTTTCCGCGCGCAGAGGCGCACGCGGGAAGGATGAAGCGGAAGCGCCGGGTTGCGCTTCCGCCAGATCGTCAGACGAGTTCGCCCAGCGTCGCGGCGTCGAAGCCCTTCAGCTTGGCAGTCTCGCCCTCGCGCACCTTGGCGACCCAGTCGGGATCGGCGATAAGCGCGCGGCCCACGGCGATCAGGTCGAATTCGTCGCGTTCCATGCGCGCGACAAGGCCGTCCAGAGCGGTGGAGGTGGAGCTTTCGCCGCCGAACGCGGCCATAAAGTCGCCGGAAAGGCCGACCGAGCCGACGCTGATGGTGGCGGCACCGGTGAGCTTCTTGGCCCAGCCCGCGAAGTTCAGGCCGTTCTCGCCGTCGATCTCGGCAAATTCAGGCTCCCAGAAGCGACGCTGCGAGCAGTGGAGCACGTCCACCCCGGCATCGACGAGGGGTTGCAACCAGTCCGCCATCAGGTCGGGCGTCTCGGCCAGGCGGGCGCGATAGTCCTGCTGCTTCCACTGGCTCAGGCGCAGGATGATCGGATAGTCGGGACCAACCGCCTCGCGCACGGCGGCAACGACTTCACCGGCAAAGCGCGACCGCTCGCGGATCGAGGCGCCGCCATAGCGATCCGCGCGCTCGTTGGTGCCGGACCAGAAGAACTGGTCGATCAGATAGCCATGCGCGCCGTGGATCTCGACCGTGTCGAAGCCGAGCCGCTTGGAAGCGGCAGCGGCGCGGGCGAAGGCGGACACGGTGTCGGCGATGTCCTCCTCGCTCATGGCTGCGCCGCGCGGCTGGGAAGGAGCGAGCAGGCCGGAGGGGCTTTCGACCGGCACGCCGGGATCCCAGCCGTCCGGGCCGACGGTGGAGCCGGTGTGCCAGATCTGCGGGCCCATCTTGCCGCCCGCCGCGTGCACCGCGCCGATCACGTCCGTCCAGCCGGCCAGTGCGGTTTCGCCATGGAACAGGGGAATACCCGCCATGTTGCGCGAAGCGGGGCGGTCGATCACCGTGCCTTCCGAGAGGATCAGACCCACGCCGCCTTCGGCCCGGCGCTGGTAATAGGCGGCCTGCGGGGTGCCGGGAATGCCTTCGGGTGCGAAGCCGCGCGTCATCGGCGCCATGATGATCCGATTGGGAAGGTCGAGCGATCGGATGCTGAACGGGCGGAACAGGACTTCGGTATCAGGTGCCGACATGCAGGCAGGTCTCCATTGAAACGATAGGGCCCTTAGGTATAAACTGGAAACCTAGCGTCAATGAGGCACCTTCAATCGCCTAGGTATACTGGAGTAAACCACTTGCCCGAATGCCAGCATTTCGACATCGGCTGCCCGAGCCGGCAACTGTTCGACCAGATTGCCGACAAATGGTCGATGATGGTCCTGACCGTGCTGGATCCCGGCCCGATGCGTTTCAATGCGATCAAGCGTCACATGGAAGGCGTGACGCAGAAGGCGTTGACGCAGTGCCTGCGCAAGCTGGAGCGCAATGGCCTGCTGTCCCGCCGGGTGATACCCAGTTCCCCGGTCGGCGTGGAGTACGAGATAACCACGCTGGGCCGCTCCCTCCACGCGCCCTTCAAGGCGCTTTACCGATGGACGCTGGACAATCTCGACGAAGTGGAACGATCGCGCGAAGCCTTCGATCTGCGCGCGGCCTAGGACTTATGAAGTCGGTCGCTTATGGCCGAAAATGCGGTTTCAAGTCTCAGAGCTTGTAAGGATTTCCAGGCAGCAGCCGTCCGGTTAGCGGCTCGTCGAGATCCGGCACGCTCATCTCCACACGGTCGCCGGTGATGGAGATACTGGCGCATTCGGTGTCGTGGTTTGCCTGTGAGGGTTTCTCGAAGACGCAGAGCAATCCGTCTTCGCTGATCCGCCACTTTTGCTGCGTGACCTTCTGGCCTTCGCCGTGTTCGCGCATGCGCGCGATGCCGTTCGGCTTGAGGAAGATCACAAGCTCGCCCGGAAGCTGCGTATCGTCTTCCTCCACGGTATTCCCGGCGAGTTTTTCGACGGCGGCCCGGCCGGTCAATGCCTGCGGTTCTTCGCTGCCGGCGATGACAGGCACACTTGCCGCGGCGAGGATCGCCAGTCCCAAACTGATGTCCGTCATCTATGAGTTCCTGTTATCCGGTCGGAATCCCACCCGAGAGGCTGATCGATATCGAAAAAACCGGATTCGCGAAACGCTCTTGCAGGGTTCGGGGTGCGGGACCGAAAGGAGCCGATAAAAAAGGGCGGCTCGTTCAAGCCGCCCTTTTTCCGTATCTTCGTCCGACCTGCCTCGGTGGCTGGCGTCAATGCCAGTCGGAACGAAAGTCGTCAGATCAGAACTTCATGCCGAGGCCGACGAGGCCAAGGTCTGCGTCAGGCGTGTTGTCGCCGACGATCAGGTGCTTGTATTCGGCCTTGCCGTAGAACCGACTGCCGAGATCCTGCTGGATGCCGCCACCCACGCCGACGGCACTGTTGCCGTACTTGGAGAACTTCGACTGCCAGGTCGAAGCGGCATAGAGCTTGGTGGCCGGGGTAAGCTTCACGCCGGCGCGGCCGCCCACGCCCCACGAGACGCGGGTGTTGTCGGCCAGCACCTTGTCTGCCGAACCTTCGACGCCGACGAAGAACTTGTCGTTCAGATCGTAGTCGTAACCGATGGCGCCGCCCGCCACGGCTTCGCTGTCGCTACCGTCCCAGATCACGCCGGTGCGCGCTTCGACGCGGGTCTCGTTCGCAAGAGCGGGCGAGGCGGCGGCGACGGCAGCAACTGCGGCGAGCGAAACAAGTGCAATACGCATATTCAAACTCCAGTATCTTTCTAACCCGGCCCTCTTCCGGGGTAGCCACCCACTGGACGGGGCGGCCTTGCACCGAAGTGAACAAGTCATTCTGATGACAGTCAGATTTCCGGGCACCGTACGGGTTGGTTCGCTATTTAAAGGCGGTTTCCTGCGGAGTTCGGCGGTGATGGCGATGGCGGGACGCTCGATCCTGCGTTCAAAACTGAGCTGTGGATAAACCCGGTGAATTTTGAGGATAAGTGGTGGAGGAAATGCCGCGACGCCCAGAACTCCCCGATTTCCGCCATCGTCCGGGCGGAATTGTAAAAGGATGCTTCTGCAAGGAGAGGAAAAGATGCTGGCCAAGAAGGCATAGGCAAGCGCGCATCCTTTGCTTATGAGGTGCCGCCATGGACGATAATCTCCGCCGCGCCGCCCTCGATTACCACCTTCATCCGCAGCCGGGTAAGCTCCGCATCGAGCCGACCAAGCGCATGGTCAACCAGCGGGATCTGGCCCTGGCCTATTCTCCGGGCGTCGCCGCGCCCTGCCTGGAGATCGCCGCCGATCCCGACAAGGCGCTGGACTATACCGCGCGCGGCAATCTGGTTGCGGTGATCTCCAACGGAACCGCCGTGCTGGGCCTTGGCGCGATCGGCGCGCTGGCCTCGAAGCCGGTGATGGAAGGCAAGGCCGTCCTCTTCAAGAAGTTCGCGGATATCGATGTGTTCGACATCGAGGTGGACACGACCGACCCCGACAAGTTCGTTGAGGCCGTGGCCCTGCTCGAACCGACGTTCGGCGGCATCAACCTGGAAGACATCAAGGCTCCCGAATGCTTCGCCATCGAGGCGCGGCTCAAGGAGCGCATGAACATCCCGGTGTTCCATGACGACCAGCACGGCACCGCCATCGTCGTTGCCGCCGCCGTCCGCAACGCGCTGGTGCTTCAGGGCAAGACCCTGGCAGAGGCCAAGCTCGTCACGTCGGGCGCGGGCGCTGCGGCGCTGGCCTGCGTGGATCTGCTGGTCTCGATGGGCCTTCCGGTCGAGAACGTCACCCTGACCGACAAGGACGGCGTCATTCATTCGGGGCGCGAAGGCATGCTGCCGAACATGGCGCGCTATGCCCGCGAGACCAATGCGCGCTCGCTGCCCGAAGTGCTGCCCGGCGCGAACCTTTTCCTCGGACTTTCGGCGCCCGGCGTGCTCAAGCAGGAGTGGCTGCCGCTGATGGCGCCCAATCCGCTGATCTTCGCATTGGCCAATCCGGAGCCGGAAATCCGGCCCGAACTGGCGCGCGAAGTCAGGCCGGACGCGATCATCGCCACCGGCCGCTCGGACTATCCGAACCAGGTCAACAACGTCCTGTGCTTCCCCTATATCTTCCGCGGTGCTCTCGATGTGGGCGCCACCGCCATCAACGAGGAGATGAAGGCGGCTGCTGCCGAGGCGATTGCCGCGCTTGCTCGCCTTCCGGCGCACGACAGCGTCGCGCAGGCCTATGGCGGCCGGAAGCTTGTGTTCGGCCCGGAATACATCATCCCGACGCCGTTCGATCCCCGCCTGATCGGTGAGATCGCCACTGCCGTCGCCAGGGCGGCGATGGCCAGCGGCGTGGCCCGCAAGACCATCGACCTTGACGAGTACAAGCGCAAGCTGACCCGCCAGAACACCCGTTCCGGCCAGCTCATGCTGCCGGTGTTCGAGGCGGCGCGCGGCTCCGGCTGCCGCATCGTCTACGGCGAAGGCGAAGACGAGCGCGTGCTGCGCGCCGTTCAGGACGTGCTGGACGAAGGCATCGCCCGTCCCACTATCGTTGCCCGCCGCCGCCTCCTGAAAGAAAAGCTGCCGAACCTCGGCCTGGGCTTCGAACTGGACCGCGACGTCGAAGTGATCGATCCGGAAACCGACCACGAAGTCATGGCCGAACTGGTCGAGGCTTACCGCGCGGTCGCCTCGCGCAAGGGCGTCCCTTCGGACGAGATTCTGCGTCATGTCTATCGCCGCCCGACGCTGACGGCCGCGCTCATGCTGCGCACCGGTCGTGTCGATGCGGCGCTGGTAGGTGGACGTTCCGAGTATTGGGGCCAGATCGAGCATGTCCTTCGCGTGATCGACCGGGCGCCGGGCAGCAGCCGCGTCTATGCGCTGTCGGGCCTGATCCTGGACGCCGGGGCGCTGTTCATCACCGATACCCACATGGTGCCGGACCCCACGCCCGAACAGCTGGCGGAGATGGCGCAGCTTGGCGCGACCCAGCTCAAGCATTTCGGCTTGCGTCCGCGTGTGGCCCTGCTTTCGCACTCGAACTTCGGCGCGTCGCACAGTCCCAGTGCGCGCAAGATGCGGGCGGCGCTCGATATCGTGAAGGCCGCCGCGCCGGACCTGCGGGTGGACGGCGAAATGCACGCCGATGCCGCGCTGAGCCAGGCCCTGCGCGATCGCCTGGTACCCGATGCGCGGTTCGAGGGACCGGCCAACCTGCTGGTCATGCCAAACCTCGATGCGGCGAACATCACGCTCACCGCGCTTTCGGCGTCGTCAAGCTCGCCCACCGTCGGGCCGATCCTGATGGGCCTTTCGCAGCCGATCCACGTTCTGACGCCGGGCGTGACGGCACGCGGCATCCTCAACCTCTCGGCCATAGCGGCTGCGGGGCTGGACCAAGGCTGAGGCTATCGGCGGCGCCAAGGCAACCCTTGACGCCGCCGTTGCCCTTCCGCTCCTGCGCGGGTTATCGCGCTACGGCGCGTGGATGGGCTCCGAATGCGCGGACATAGGCACGCGTCAGGCTTGCCGCATTGGCATAGCCAAGGCGAAAAGCCACTTCCTGAAGCGGAACGCCGCGCTCAAGCCAGCCGTCCACGTGATGCATGCGCAGTTGATGATGCCATTCGCCGGGCGATAGGCCGGTCTCCTCGCGGAAGGCGCGCGTGAACGTGCGACGGCTCATGCTGGCAAGCGCCGCCCAACCGTCAAGGTCCAGAGGCTGCGCGGGTTTCTTATAGAGCGCGTCGCAGATCGTCCGCAAACGCGGCGATCGGGGCATGAGCGGGGAGATCGCGCCGATGTCCCGCGCCCGCCCGATCTCGTCGAGCACCAGGTCTGAAAGCGATTGTCGCCGCATGATGCTTGAGGTTTCCGCTTCTTTCAGCAAGGCTTCCACCAAGGCGTGGAGCAGGGGGGATATGGTGATCACCCGCACTTCGGCAGGCTGGGGGGCGGCTTCGATATCGACGTAGAAGGCATTGTAGGCGGCCGGGCCGCGACATGTGACTTCGTGCTCTACACCGGCCGGTATCCAGACGCCGCGTCCGGGAGCCAGGAAGATCCTGCGCCCGCCGGCCTGCACGATCGAGTATCCTTCGATGCGATAGGAGAACTGTGCCCGATCGTGGGAGTGGGGCGGATCGTAGTAGCCGTTCGCCTGTCGGCCATGGAAAGGCGCGATCGTCCGGTCTCGCGGCAGATCATGGCTGCGAATCTCGACCGGCGGCATATCGGGGGCAGGGGCATTCATGGCGGATCGACCTTCGTTGCATGCACGCTGGGCCAAAGAAGCACCGATCGGGCCAAACGCCTCTGACATTATTGCGAATGCTTCTCAAGATAAATAGGGCGCCTCTCGACCTCGGCGGGCAGATCGCAGCGATACGTCAGCGAACTGATCTGGCCGGAAGGATAACGAGCGGAGGACACATGTTGAGAACGATGAGGCGCGCCATGGCGTCGGGTTGCGCATTGATGGCGCTGGCGGCGGCAAGCGCTCAGGCGCAGACGACGGACGGCGAGGCGGATGCCAAAGGCGATCGCCTGGGCGAGATTCTCGTCACCGGGCAGACCGACGGCTATCAGACCGGCGCGACCAATACCGCGGCGAAGCTGCCGCTGACCCTGCGCGAGACGCCGCAATCGGTGACCGTGATCACCCGCCAGCGGATCGAGGATTTCAACCTCATCACCGTACAGGACGTGCTGGAACAGACGCCGGGCGTCTCCGTCCAGTCATACGACAGCAACCGCACGCGGTTCCAGGCACGCGGCTTCACGATCACCAATTTCCAGCTGGACGGCGTTCCTTCCAACTTCAACGTCGGCGCCAGCGGCAACAGCGTTATGCCGGATACCTCGATCTTCGAGCGTATCGAGGTCGTGCGCGGTGCAGCCGGACTGGTCACGGGCACCGGCGATCCTTCGGCTACGATCAACCTCGTCCGCAAGCGGCCCACGCAGGATCTCAAGGCCAATGTCAGTCTGAACTACGGTTCCTGGGACTATGTCCGCGCCGAGGCGGATGTCGGTGGGCCGCTCATCGCCAGCGGCAAGATCCGCGCCCGCGCCGTTGCCGCCTATACCAGCCGGGGCAGCTACCTCGATTTCCAGCGTGATACCTCGCCCAGCCTCTATGGCGTGGTTGAAGCGGACATCACCGATACCACCCGTCTGCGCGCCGGGGTGGACTATCTCAGCACCGACAGCAAGGGCGGCTCCTGGAGCGCGGTTCCGCTGTTCTTCAGCGACGGATCGCGCACCGACCTGCCGCGCTCCTACAGCGCCGCCGCGCGCTGGAACCGTTGGCAGCGCGAGAACACCAATGCCTTCGCGGTGCTGGAGCAGGAGATCGGCCGCTGGGTCGCGCGCCTGGCCTACAACCACCGCTGGACCGACACCGAGAGCCTGTTGTTCGCAGGCTCCAACAGCAACTTCTTCCCGAACCGCGAAACCGGGCTGGGCCTCAATGTCGTCAATACCTATGGGATATCCCATACGCGCGAGGACTCGTTCGACGGCTATGCGACCGGGCCGCTGGCCTTGTTCGGCCGGGAGCACGAGGTGGTGCTGGGCGTCAACCACTACGACCGCGAGCTGGAGAACGTCGCCACCACGCTGACGCCCGCCTACGGCCTGCCGAGCTTCACCGTGAACCGCGTGACCTACACGGCATTTCCCAGCATCTTTACCTGGGACGGCGACGTGCCGCGCCCGACGACGGTCGATCGCGGCTTCCCCTCCAGCACCGACCGCACGCGCCAGACCAGCCTCTACGGCGCCGTTCGCCTCAATCCCTTCGACGGGCTGAAGGTGATCCTGGGTGGCCGCTATACCGATGTCGATACCACGGCGCGGACCTTCAGCACGGCAGCGGCCACTGCCGGCGAACTGACCCGTACGACGAAGACCGGCGACAACAAGTTCTCACCTTACGCCGGGGTGGTCTGGGATCTGACCTCGTCGATCTCCGCTTTCGCGAGCTATGCCCAGGTCTTCACGGTACAGACCCAGCGCGACGTGAACTACGAACAGCTCGCCCCGCTGACGGGCACGAATTACGAATTCGGCTTCAAGGGCGAATTCTTCGACAAGCGCCTCTATGCCGCCGTCAGCGGCTTCCACATGAAGCAGGACAATGTCGCCGAACTGATCCAGGGCGCGGATCCCTTTCCGGACGGCACGTCGCCCTATCGCGCCGTTAGCGGCGTGAAGACCTGGGGCGCGGAACTGGAGGTTGCGGGATCGGTGACGCCGGACTGGCGCATCGCCGGTGGCTACACTTATGTGCACAGCGAGAACGCAGACGGCAGTCGCTTCTCGCCCGATACGCCGCAGCACCTGGCCAAGCTCAACACCACCTACAAGATCGGTGCCCTGACCCTGGGCGGAGGCGGAACCTGGCAGAGCCGGATCTACCGATCCATGCCGATCCCGACCGGCGCGTTCCAGAGCAACGGCCAACCCGTGACGGCCACGGGCGCCGTTTCGCAAGGCAGCTACGTCCTGCTCGATCTCCTCATGCGATACGACCTGTCTCCCAATGTCAGCATCGGCGTCAACGCCACGAACGTGCTCGACAAGACCTATTATCGCAACGTCGGCTTCTTCAACGCTGGCTGGTACGGTCAGCCGCGCCGGGTGCTCGCCAACTTGCGCTGGCATTTCTGAGGCAAATCATCCGGGGGAGCACGCTCCCCCGGAAACCGTTCTGATCCGTGCGAAAATCCAATACCCGAGTAAGCGCCATCTTTTCCGTCTGATGGATCACGGCGCTTCCTGAAAGCCAGCGACCCTGCGTCGAGCGCATCATCGCTCCGCAATCTTTCGCTGCCCTATTACCTCGCAGCTTTGCCTTGACCGTGCCATCCTTGGTGCGGTTGCCCTTGCTTGCTCAAAAGAATTGCAGGCGTGCGAATTTTGCAATTGTCGCGCACTACATAATATCGTATACGATATCTCAATTCAGAGAGAGTAGGAAGAAGTTACATGGCAATTGGTTGGAAGGGCGTGTTCCCGGCAGTTACGACGCAGCTCCGTGAGGACCTGTCGATCGATCTCGCCGATACCCAGCGCGTCGTCGACGATCTCATCAACGACGGCGTAACCGGCGTGATCGCGCTCGGCACCGTGGGTGAGAACAACTCGCTCGAATTCGAAGAAAAGGTCCAGGTTCTCTCGGCCATCGTCGAAGCCGTGAACGGCCGCGTTCCGGTGGTTACCGGCACTTCCGAATTCGATACGCGCCGCGCTGTCCGCTACGCCCAGGCCGCCGAAAAGGCCGGTGCAGACGGCCTCATGCTGCTGCCGCCGATGGTCTACGTGACCAAGCCGCACGAACTCGTCGCCCACTTCAAGGGCGTTGCCGAGCAGACCGGCCTGCCGATCATGCTCTACAACAACCCGCCAGCCTACCGCACCGTGATCGACAAGGAAGTCCTTGCCGCCCTGGTGGACGTGAAGAACATCGTCGCCGTCAAGGAATCGGCCCCCGATACCCGCCGCTTCACCGACTTCCGCAACGAGTTCGGCGATCGCTACACCCTGTTCGCCGGTCTCGACGACGTGGCTCTCGAAGGCCTCTACCTCGGCGCCCAGGGCTGGGTTTCGGGCCTCACCAATGCTTTCCCGAAGGAATCGGTGGAACTGGTCAAGGCTTTCGAGCGTGGCGATCACGCCAAGGCGATGGAAATCTACCGCTGGTTCATGCCGCTGCTTCACCTCGATGCCGACCACGATCTGGTCCAGTCGATCAAGCTGGCCGAACAGGTCATGGGTCGCGGTTCGGAGCGCGTCCTGCCTCCGCGCTACGTCCTTGAGGGCGAACGCCGCGCTCAGGTGATCGCGATGGTCGAAAAGGCCGCCGCTACCCGTCCCGACCTGACGGTCGCGGCAGCAGCATAAGGGAGCGTCGATGCGGCACACTTTCTTCTGCATCGACGGCCATACAGCCGGTAACCCCGTTCGCCTTGTGGCGGGCGGGGCTCCGCTGTTGAAGGGCGCCTCCATGTCCGAACGGCGCCAGGATTTCCTGTCGCGCTTCGACTGGATTCGCACCGGCCTGTGCTTCGAACCGCGCGGGCACGACATGATGTCAGGCGGTTTCCTTTATCCGCCGACCGATGCCGCCAACGACATCGGCATCCTGTTCATCGAGACATCCGGCTGCCTGCCGATGTGCGGCCATGGCACCATTGGCATGGTGACCTTCGGCCTGGAGCACGGACTGATCCAGCCCGCCACGCCGGGCAAGCTGCGCGTTGAGGTTCCCGCGGGCGTGATCGAGATCGCCTACGAGACGGAAGGTCCGAAAGTAACGTCGGTGCGCATCACCAATGTCCCCGCCTATGTCGCCGAGCGCGGCATCGAGGTGGACGTGGAGGGCATCGGTCCGCTAACCATCGACGTGTCCTACGGCGGCAACTATTACGCCATCGTCGAGCCGCAGGGCAATTACACCGGCCTCGACGACCTCGGTGCCTCGCGCATCGTCGAGCTTTCGGGCCGCATTCGCGAAGCGGTGCGCGCGAAGTACGAGCCGGTACACCCGCTCGATTCCACGATCCGCGGCGTCAGCCACGTGCTCTGGGCCGACAAGCCCAAACATGACGGCGCCGATGGCCGCAACGCCGTGTTCTACGGCGACAAGGCGATCGACCGCAGCCCTTGCGGCACCGGCACTTCTGCCCGCATCGCGCACCTCCACGCCACCGGCCGCCTGAAGGTGGGCGAGCGTTTCGTGCATGAAAGCTACATCTGCAGCCGTTTCATCGGCCGGGTGGAGCAGGAAGTCATGCTGGGCGACAAGCCGGCGATCATTCCCTCGATCGAGGGTTCGGCCATCGCCACCGGCTTCAACACCATCTGGATCGACCAGGCCGATCCCTTCTGGGCCGGTTTCCAGGTCACCTGATACCCCACGGGAGAGGAGCGCCCGCGTGCTCCTCTTCCGTTTTCAGCGTTCCGCCCGTTCGAGCGGGATGACGAAAGGCATCGGCCCGGCCATGTCGACGTGGCTGGTCACGCCGTAGACCGCCCGAAGGCGCTCGGCCGTGAGGACGTCCCGAGGCGCGCCGTCGGCAACGAGTTCGCCGTCATTCACCAGCAGCAGCCGGTCGCAATAACGAGCCGCCATCGTCAGGTCGTGCAGCACCGCGACGACCAGCTTGCCGTCATGCGCCTCGCGCGCGAGCAGGTCCATGACGTCGATCTGATGACCGGGATCGAGAGAGGCGAGCGGTTCGTCCACGACCAGCGCCGGGGCACCGACCGCGAGAGCGCGGGCCAGCATGGCGCGGGCACGTTCGCCTCCGGACAGCTCGGTCGCCACGCGGGCGGCCAGCTCCGTCACGTCGGCGCGGGCCATGGCCTCTTGCACGGCGGCCTCGTCGGCCTCTGAAATCCGCGACATCGGGCCGAGATGCGGCAAGCGGCCGAGTGCGACGAGGCGCTCCACCGTAAGCGGCCAATGCAGGGTCTGCCCTTGCGGCAGATAGGCGACGCGCCGTGCCAGATCGCGGGGCTGGAACCGCGAAAGGGGCTCCCCATCCACGCAGACCGTGCCGTCCGCCAGGGGAGCGAGGCCGAGCATGGCCCGGACCAGGGTGGACTTGCCCGCACCGTTCGGCCCGATGATCCCCACCAGAGCACCGGGCCGGAGCGTAGCGGAAAGGCCGCGCAGAACCTCGCGGCGGCCGAGGCGGACATGCAGGTTTTCGATGGAGATGGTCACCACAGGCGGCGTTCCCGAAGCAGGTGGAAGAGAAACACCGGCACGCCGAGGAAGGCCGTCACCACGCCCAGCTTCAGTTCGGCATCGGTGGGGATCAGGCGCACGAGAATGTCGGCGGCGGTCAGCAGCACCGCGCCGCCCAGCATGGACGGCAGGAGCAGGGCGGAAGGGCTGCGGTCGGTCAGAGGACGGATGAGGTGCGGCACGATCAGGCCGACGAAGCCGATGGCGCCCGATACCGCCACGGCGCCGCCCACGCCGATCGCCACGCCCAGCATCAACCGGTTGCGCGTAAGGCGCAGGTCGACGCCCAGCGAGCGCGCACCGTCCTCGCCGAGAGACAGGGCGTCGAGCGCACGAGGATTGGCCAGAAGCAATGCCGCGCCGATGGCCACGCAGGGCAGGGCGATCCAGACATGCTCCATCGCCCGGTTCTCGATCGAGCCGAGCAGCCAGGACATGATCTCCATGGCCGCGAAGGGATTGGGCGAAAGGTTGAGCGCCAGGCTGATCCCGGCACCGGCCAGCGTCGAGACCGCGATCCCGGCGAGGATCAGGCTCAGCGGGCTTTCAGATCTTCCGGCCAGGGCGAACAGCAGGGCGATCGAGAGCAGGCCGGTGGCGATGGCAAGCAGGGGCAGCATCACCGGATGCCATTCGGACAGCCCGAAGTAGAGCGCTATGACCGCTCCCAGTGCCGAGGCGTTGGACGCACCGAGAACCGAGGGTTCGGCCAGTGGATTGCGCAAATAGCCCTGGAGGACCGCGCCGGCCAGGCCGAGCATGGCGCCCACCATCAGGCCGATAAGTGTGCGGGGCAGGCGCAGTTCGAGCAGGATCGCGCGCGCCACCCGATCGTTGCCGGGATCGGTTAACGCGGCGGCGATCCGGCCCCATCCCAGTGATACCGGTCCTACGCCCAGCGAGACGAAAGCCACCGCGACAAGCGCAATTGCCAGCAACGGTATCAGGGCCGGATGGCGCCGAAAGGACGGGGGGATGGCCCGGGGGATGG
>NZ_JBJDRF010000056.1:0-34738 GCF_044987305.1 Novosphingobium sp. ZW T3_23 | reverse complement strand
TCCCCCCATTGGCCTTCCCCCCATCGGCCTTCGCCCTCCTCTCGGCGCATGTCGCCGTTCGCCCGGCGGCCGTCCAAATCATTCCAGGAGCTGGAAAATGAGAGATGTGTTCAACCGCATGCACATTGCGGGCAAGCTGATGACGGTCGCAGGTCTGGCCATCGCCGTCCTGCTCCTCATCGGCTTCACGGCCGTCGTCGTCGAAACGCAGTCCGCCGTGGGTGCACTTTCGGATCAATCCGCGCTTGCCCAGGCCGATGCCGAGGGCAACCAGGTGAAGAAGGATATCGCCACGTTCGAGGCGACCGCGCGCACGCTCGGCTCCACCATAAGCAATCTCCACGCCGCCGGCACGCGGGATCGCAGCACGGCCACGAATGTGCTTAGGACTGACCTGCTCGCGAACAAGGTTGCGCTGGGCGCCTGGACCATGATCGCGCCGAACCAGTGGGACGGACCGGACGCCGGCAAGTCCGGCCTGCCGGGAACCAGCAAGGACGGCAATTTCCGTCCCTATTGGGTCAAGAACAACGGCACCCTAGCCCAGATTCCGAACAATGAAGCCGAAGGCTACAACAAGCCATTCTTCCGCAAATCGTTCGAGAGCGGCGATGGCGCGATCCTCGATCCCTACCTGTTCGATGCAGGCGGGCGGACCGTGCTGATGACCTCGATCACCCAGCCGTTGAAGTCGGGTGGCCGCGTGATCGGCGTTTCCGGCCTCGACATGGAACTGGGCAGCATTTCCGAGCGTCTGGCGAAGCTCAAGCCGTTCGGTGACGGGCGCGTCATGCTGCTGTCCTCGGCGGCGATGTGGGTGGCCAATCCCGATGCCGCCAAGCTCGGCAAGCTCTACGCCGATCCGGGGCTGGACGACGTGAAGGCCGCGATCGCCAATGGCGAGACGCGGGTGCTGAGCGACATCGACATCGACGGCGTGGCCACCCGCCGCGTGATCCGTCCCATCGCGTTCGAAGGACTGAACACTACCTGGGCTCTGGTGCTGGACGTGCCCGAGGCGACCATTGCCGCGCCCGCGCGCAGGATGGCCTGGCAACTCGTGATCGGTGGCATGGTCATCGTCGCCGCCGTCCTCGCCAGCCTGTTCTACGCTGCCGGCGGCATCATCGGCCGTCCCATGGCGAAGCTGAGCGGCGCCGTCGATCGTCTCGCCAAGGGCGATGACTGCGCGATCCCCGAACTCGGCCGCCAGGACGAGATCGGCACGATGGCCCGCGCTGCCGACGTGTTCCGTCAGGCCGCCGCCGACCGCGCCGAGGCCGATCACCGCGCCACCGAGGAACAGAAGATCGTCACCGGCGCCGTCGGTTCGGGCCTCGACGCCTTGCGCCAGGGCGACCTTACGCGCGAGATCGAGGTGGCGTTCCCGGCGGGCTACGTCGCGCTCAAGGACAACTTCAACGCCGCGCTTTCCGAACTGCGCCGCATGATCGGCGCCGTCGCCAGCAGCGCCGGCGGCATCCAGACTGGTTCGGCGGAAATCGCCCAGGCATCCGAGGATCTCGCCCGCCGCACTGAGGCCAATGCCGCCAGCCTGGAAGAGACGTCGGCGGCGCTCGTGCAGATCGACCAGCGGCTCAAGGCTTCGGCCGTGGCCTCCTCGCAGACGGTGCGCCGGGCCGACGAGGCGCTCTCCACCGTCTCCGGCGGCCGCGAGATCGCCGACGAGGCGGTCCAGGCGATGGGCCGCGTCTCCGAGAGCGCCAAGGGCATCGACTCGGTGATCGAGGGGCTCGACAAGATCGCCTTCCAGACCCGCGTCCTCGCCATGAACGCCGCCGTCGAGGCGGGCCGTGCGGGCGATGCGGGACGTGGTTTCGCGGTCGTGGCCGATCTCGTCTCGGCGCTGGCCATGCGCTCGGAAGAAGAAGCCAAGCGCGCCCGCGAGCAGCTCACCGCCACCCAGACCGACATCGGCACCGCCGTGCAGGCCGTGCAGCGCGTCGACGGTGCGTTCGAGAACATCTCGGGCGACGTGACCGAAGTGCACGCTTTGCTCGGCCAGATGGCGCAGGACAACCAGGCCCAGTCCACCGCGATCACCCAGATCAGCGTGGCCGTCTCCACCATGGACCATTCCACCCAGCAGAACGCCGCGATGGTGGAGGAAACCTCCGCCGCCGCCCGCAATCTCACCACCGAGGCCGGCGCCCTCAACGACCAGGCCGCCCGCTTCGATACCGGCACGCAAAACCGCGCTCTCAGGCTCGCTTCGGCAGCCTGACGACACTCCGCGCTCAAGAAAACCCGCCATTCGCGATAGTCTCGCGAATGGCGGGTTTTCGCTTATCTGGGCAACGCGTTGTCGGCTTATGGCAATCCCAGCGCGGCGGCGTTTCCGGAAGCCGCCGCCAGGTCCGCGCTTGCCGCCAGCCGCTTCAGCCGCCCGTCCAGAAGGTTGAGCGCGACGCTGGCCGCCGATTCCTCGCGCGTGTTGACGAGGAACAGGTCGCTGGCGCCCATCTCGAACCGCCGCCGCTCCGCCACGGCCATGGCATCGGCGCGCTGACGTTCCTGCTCGGTCAGGGAAATGATCTGCGCGGCCGCGTCGAAAGCGATCGCGATACCATCCACTTCGGCGCGGATCTGCTCGTCCAGCCAGCGCGCGCGCGTGCGACTGGCATCGAGTTCCGCCTGCGTCTGCATCAGCTTCCCCCGCGCGCTGCGCTGTTCGAGCGGCACGGAGAACTTCACTCCGAAGCGCACATCGTTGCCGCTGCGCGAGGCGCCGCCGGGGCCGATGTCACCGATGTCGCGCGCTACTTCCATGTTGAGGTCGAGACGCGGCAACAGCGCATTCCGGTCGAGCGCCAGCCGGTCCTGCACCAGTCGCGCCTTCAGTTCGGCCACGAGCAGGTCCGGTCGCTCCACATCCAGCGGCACCGAGGTGACCACGGGGTCCGGAAGCGCGGTCGGCAACTGATCGCGTCGGGGGATCGTGGGTGTGCCGTCCCCATCGCGCCAGTAAAGCGAGAGGGTGTTGGCGGCCGAGGCCATCGCCTGCTCGGACTGGACGACCATGGCCTGGCGGCGCAGCACCATCTGGTCGTTCTCCGTCAGCACGATACGCGGGCGCAACCCGGCCTGATAGGCGCGTTGCAGCCCCCGCTGCCGTGCCTCCGCCAGATCGAGAAGGTGGCGATAGATCTTCAGTCGTTCCCCGGTCGCGACCCAGTTCAGATAGGCATCGACCGCCTTTCGCTGCACGCCGATCGCCACCATCTGGCGCTCGGCATCGGCCACGGCGCGATCCGCGTCCGCCGTGACGCGGCCGAAGCGACGATCGTCGATCATCCGGTCCCGCAGCAGCGAGAACACCGCGCCGGCCCGGATCTCACCGAACTCGTTGGTGTATTTCTTGTCCTCGTAGACCGGAAAGCGGCCGCTCGATACGCGATAGCCGCCGTAGAGCTGCCCGCCCCAGTTCTCCAGCGGGCGTGCCACCTGGGTGTCGGCGTAAGTGCCGCCATAGTAGCCGATCAGCCGCGATCCGCCCTCTGCGGAAAAGACCGTATCGAAGGCGCCTTCCGCCGTCAGCCGCCTGCCGTCGGCGGCGCGGGTACGGGCGAGCGCCTCGATGATCTGCGGCGATTGCCGGGCGGAATTGGCAAGCAGGTCTTCCAGCTCCAGTACCGGCGCATCCACCGGCGCGAGGCGCGGCAAAGGCGCGATCTGCTGGGCGAGTGCCGTTGCCGACATCGTACATAGCCCTGCCGCCAGCAGCCAGACCGAAAGGCGTCTACTTGGCATTGCCGCCTTCCTTCTCGGCCGAGCCGCCCTTGGCGCTCGCTCCGGCACCGCCCGAGTAAGTAGCCGTATCCAGCGCGCTCACCGGATATTGCAGCGGGAAGTCGTTGAGCAGGCGCCAGAGTTCATAGCCGCTCGATACGGTGTCCATCATCACCCAGCCGCGCACTTTGGCGCCCAGGCGCACGAAAGGCTCCTTCGGCCAGGATCGCGCGCCCGTCTTCTGCTCCACCAGCACGCGGAACAGCCCGTTGGCCGAGGCGGAGACATCGATCGCCCGCACCTGCCCGTCGAACATGCCGACGGCGACCGAGGGCCAGCCGCTGAACTGGATCGCCGGCCAGCCTTCGAATTCCAGCCGCACCGGGCGGCCCGGATGGATCAGCGGAACGTCCCGCCCATCGACGTAGAGTTCGACGACGCGCACCGCCTGCTCGGGCGCGAACGTGGCGATCACGTCGCCCTCCTTGACCATCGTCGCGCTGTCGCCGCCCAGGATGCGCAGGATGCGGCCGTCGCGCGGGGCATGGATCATCTGCACCGACTGGCGATTGATGTTGATGTCCAGCCGGTTGCGGTCCGCCAGGCTCTTGGCCACCTTGGCACCGTAGTCAGCAACCTTGATCTGCGCGAGTTCGAGATCGCGGCGCGGCGCCAGCCCTTCGCCGTAGAGCTGCTCCATGCGTCCCACGTCGCGCCGGGCGACTTCCATCGCCTGCCGGGTGGCGGCGATTTCGGCATCGACCTGCGCGCGTTCGGCCTGAAGCCGCGCGATGAGGTTGGGATCGTTGTCGGTGATGTGGGCGATCCTGTCGCCCTTCTTCACCAGCTCGCCATCGGTGACATACCATTCCTCGACCCGGCCGGGGACGAGCGCGGTGATGTTCTGCACGCGGTCGCGCGGGTCCAGCGCGATGACCGAGCCGGTGCCGGTGGAGGTCTGTACCCAGGGCACCAGCAGCAGGAACGCCACCGCCGCAACCATCGCAACCAGGAGCATCCAGCCCAGCACCCGCGCCGGGCGCGGCGGACGCAGGCTCTGGAGCGTCTTGAAATGGACGATGTGGTCATCGCGAAAGGGCATGGAGACCTCCCTTCGCGGCATTGCGAGCGGCGGCGAAGGCCGCGCGGTCCTGGGTCAGCAATTGGGAATCCCGTCCAAGCCACAGCATATGGTCGAAATCGAAGGCATCGGGGCGGCAGGTGAAGACGATGATGGTCGTTTCCCTGTCGTCCAGCCGCTTCAGCGCGGGGCGAAGTTCCTCCACCGGCACCATGTCGAACAGGCCCGAGAGAATGAGCACACGCGGACGGGCCAGCAGGGCCCCCGCGAGCTTGAGGCGCATCGTTTCCGCCCGCGTCAGGGGCCAGCCGGTCGAAGACAGCAGGCAATCCATGCCGCCTTCGAGGGTGACGATCCGATTGCCAAGCCCCACGTCATCTAGGACGTCCAGCACTTCGGCGGGATCGGCCTGCGGATTTGCAAGGCGCAGGTAATCGCGGATCGTGATCTCGACGATGTCGGGCCGGTCGAGCACGATCACGTCGCTGCGCAGGCGATAGATGTTGAGCGCGGCGATATCCGCGCCGCCCAGGCTGATCAGGCCCTCGTCGGCGCGGTAATGGCGTTTGAGCAGGCGGCTGAGCAGACGGTCCACCCCCGGATCGCTCGCGGCCACGGCGTGCGTGCCGGCGGGAATGTCGAGGTCAAACCGCGCGCTGCCGCCGCCCACCGCAATCGCGACGCGCCGCAGGGACAGGGCTCCGTTGCGCGGCCGGGCATCGCCTTCACCGCGCGATGCGAGTTCCTCCACGGGAATGGCGTGGAACAGCGAAAGCTCCTCGACCGCCGCCACAAGGTCGTAGAAAGTATCGAGGTAGGGGCCGAGCTGCGCGGCGCCGTAGAACACGCTCGACAGGATCAGCTCCGCCGCAACGAGCTGGCCGATGGAAAGCTGGCCGCGAATGACCAGCCAGCCGCCCAGTGCCAGCAGCGCCGCGCTCGCCAGCGCGTAGAGCAGCAACAGCGCCACGCTCTGCGGGAAAGTCGCGCGGAAATGCTGGCTATGCGCATCGACATAGGCGGCCGTGCGCATCTCCGACATGTCCATGGCATAGTCGAGATGGCGGCTCGACTTGTAGAAACCGTTGGAGGCGCCCACGCTCTCCAGCCAATGTGCGGTCTCGTACTTGCGATGACTGAGCGCCACGCCCGTCTCCATCGCGCTGCGCGCCCAGATTTTCCAGATCAACCAGACGGCCAGGACGAAGAGCAGGTTGAAGGCCAGGAAGACCGGGTGGTAGAACGAGGTGACGATGAAGCCGATCATCGCCTGGAAGAAGATCGTGAAGCCGCCGATCAGCAGCGAGGGAACGGCCTTCTGGACATTCGCCACTTCGAAGAAGCGGTTGAACAGGTCGCTGCGACGCTCGTCCTGGAAGAACGGGTTCTGGGCATGGACGGCCTGAAGCGTGATCTCGGCCACCGAGCGGGCGAACAAGCGGCGGCGAAAAATCTCCATCACATAGCTGCGGAGCGCACCGAGCAGCGACCATAGCGCCAGAAGGCCGAACAGCACGGCAGCCAACGTGAACAGCGGCACCGGCAAGGCGGTGTTCGCCACCGAGTTGATCAGCATCTGCACGGAAATCGGCGTGGCGAGCGACAGCAGACCGATCGCCGCGCCGTAGATTATCGCCATCGTCATGAAAGCGCGATCGGGCGCAAGCACGCCCCGCGCCCAGTTCATGAAAGTGCCCCAGTCTATCCGTTCCTGCGGACCGGCTGCCATCGATGCTTCTTCCTCTTCGACGGAAGCCGCTCAAGGCCCCGTAATGCGACGGGGGCCTCTATCGTCTGAAGAGTTGGGCTGAATGTATTGCGTGTTAAATTGCATGTCTCCGCACAGGCACGCTCACGCGCGCGGCCTGCGTCGGGCTGGAGCGGATCGCGGCCGATCCGCTCCCTCACCCGCGTCAGTCGAGACCCAGAGCGCCGCGCACGATGTAGTGCAGGTCCGTTTGGTCTATCAGGCCGGCGACGTTGCCCGCGCCCGGACCGTAAGCGGCGATGCGAAGCTGGGTGCCGGTATGCCCCATCGCGCCCTCTTCGGCCGTGCCGTAGTTCACGGTCATCACCGCGCCGTCATTGGTGACGAGTGCCTTGGTGAGGCCCGGCGCCTTCGATCCGTTACCGATGATCTGGCTGGTATGGGCATGGTCGGCGGTGACGATCACCAGCGTGTCGCCGTGCTGGCGGGCATATTCGAGCGCGACCTGCACCGCCTCGTCGAGGTCCACCGTCTCGCCGATCTGGCCGCAGGGGTTGGCGCCGTGGTTTTCCTTGTCGATCGAAGCGCCTTCCACCTGAAGGAAGAAGCCCTTGGGCTTGTCCTTCAGAAGCGCGATGGCCTTGCGGGTCATTGCGGCCAGCGTCGGCAGCGCGGCGGTGCGCTCGGGATTGGCCTCGCACTTGACCGGCGCCTGATCGATATTGCCGTGATAGCTAGCGCGCGGGCCACGCCAGCGCACCGGCATATTGCCCGGTGTGAACAGCCCGAGCAAGGGCGCCTCGGCGCTCACGGCCGTCACGGCTTCCATCCCCGCAGCGTCCCGTACCACGGTGAAGCCCCGCGCCTTGGCCTGCTGGAACAGCGTCTTGCCCTTCCACTTGCCCGCCCGCGCGGTTTCATCGAACGAAGAGGCACCGCCGCCGAGCGTCACGTCGGGACGAGCCGCCAGAAGCTGCTCGGCGATAGAACCTGCGCCGCCCGCTTCGAGGGCATTGATCGGGCAGAACTTCGCGGTCGCCTCCGGGCCAAAGCACCGGCGCTGGGTGACGTGGGCGTATTGCGCGGCCGGCGTCGCATCCTCGATATCGGCGGTGGACACATCACCCGTCGCCATGCCGGCCGCCTTGGCGCGCTCCAGCAGGGTCTGATGCGGCTTGCCCTTGATATCGACGCCGATGGCGCCGTTGTAGCTCTTCACGCCGCTGGCCCAGGCCGTGGCGGAAGCAGCGGAATCCGTAACGTAGTCAGGCAGGCCGGTTTCGCGATCCAGCGAATAATGCGTGTACTGGCCGGTCACGGGCAGCGCGTCGATGCCCTTGAAATAGCCACCCGCGCCTTCGGCATAGTTACGCGCCAGGGTGATTTCGGAATCCCCCATGCCGTCTCCGATCAGCAGGATCACGTTGCGTGCTTTCCCGCCGACGATTTGCTTGCGAAACGCCTCGGTGCGATCGCCGGAGATGCGCCGCGCCCCGCCTGCTTCCCTGACATCGCCCTTCGCCGCGCGCGAGAGATCGGAAGTATCCTGCGCAAGCGCCGGTTGCGCCGCCAGGGCCAGGGCGGCGACGAGGGAGAAGCGTGAGATCATGATGGTTCCTAAGGGAAGTTTCGAGGCGTCAGGGTGATGGGGATGTGCAGCTAGAGGCCTGGCATGACACCTATTTGACAGGCTCGCCCCCAACTATCGCGGCAGGATCGCTCGGCCAGGCGAGTTCTGCCAGGACCGGAAAGTGATCCGAGGGATAGCGGCCGCCGACCGACGTGTTGACGGTGGTCGTCCGCAAGGGGACGAGATTGCGCACGAGCACCCAATCGATGCGGGCGCCGGGGTTGCCGGTGAAATCGTGATAGGTGCCTTGCGGACCGCTGCGCTGCCCGGCTGCCTCATGTACGTCTGCCAGGCTCCGCGTGAGGATGGCGTGAGGCCGGGATTTCGGGGCGGTGTTGAAATCGCCGGTGAGGACGACCGGTATGTCGGCCGGCAAGCTCGCGATCCAAGCCTCGATCAGCACGGCGGACTTTTCGCGGGCACGTTCGTCTTCGTCGCGATGGGCGAAATGGGTGTCGAGCAGGTAGAAGCGGCGATGGTCGGACTTGCGCTCGAATAGCGCCCAGTTGACCATGCGCGGCAGCGTCTCCCCCCATGTCGCGCGGCCTGCTTGCGTGGGCGTGGCGGAAAGCCAGAATTCGCCCTGCTGAAGCACGGCCATTCGATCGGCACGGTAGAAAATGCCCATGTGCTCGTCGCCATGCCCGCCGCGCCGGTCCACGCCGAACCATCGGTATTCCGGCAGCGCGGAAACCAGATCGTCGCCCTGCTCGCGAAACAGTTCCTGCGTGCCGATCACGTCGGGATCGGCCTTGGCGACCGTCTGGACGAGGATCGACCGGCGATGCGGCCACGCATTCTCGCCGTCGTCCGCCGGATAGCGCACGTTAAAGGTCATAACCCGCAAGGGCAGGTTATCGCCCGCCAAGGCTGGAAAGGAACCGAAGCAGGCGCAGAGGGTCAGCAGGAGCGACAGAAATGGACGACAGGACATAGTGAGACTTTCGCGAACCTGAAACGGACGGAAGATCGTTCCCTCGTCCCGCATGGCTGCGGAACGAGGGAACAGGACTTAACCGCCCCTTAGAACTTAACCGTCGCGCTGACCTGATAGACGCTGCCGGTCTTCAGGTATCCGCCGTTGCGGTCGTTGGAGATGTACTTCTTGGACTTACCTACCGTCGTCCAGTAGGCGTGCTGGTTGAGGACATTGCGCGCCGATACGCCGATCTCCACCGCATCGCTCAATTCATAAGCCGCGCCCAGATCCAGCGAGCCCATCGGCTGGATGTAGATATCCGGGTCGGAACTCTGCACCGTCGCCAGGATCCGTCCGGTATGGTGATAGTTCACGTTGGCCCGGAATCGGCCGCCGGTGTAGAACACATTGGCGTTGTAGATGAGGTCCGGCGCCTGCGGCAGGCTGGTGGTGCGAACATCGTCGTCAGACAGGGCGTACGTCGCCCGCGTCTTCTGCCAGGTAAGCGATCCGCCCACGCCGAAGCCGTCCAGGAACGAAACCTCGCTGCCGTGATAGGTGTAGCGGCCCGAGACTTCCACGCCCTTCGCACTACCGCCGCGACCGTTCTGCGGCATCAGGGTCGTGACCGTCGATCCGGTGGATTCTACATAGTTCTGCCCGGCCGTGGGTACGATGATGTTGCGCAGCTTCTTGTAGTAGAGCGCGACCTGAAGATATTGGCCGACATCGCCGTAATACTCGAAGCCCAGGTCGAAGTTCCAGGCCGTCGTCGGCTTGAGGTCGGGATTAGGCTTGGTAATATACTCCAGCTCATCCGTCGTGTCGTTGAACGAATAGGTCGCGGGGCCGGCAAGGTCATTGAAGCCGGGGCGCGCATAGCTGGACCGGACCGATCCGCGCACCACCACGCTGTCGCTGGGGCGGTAGGCCAGCAGCAGGCTGGGATCGACGCGATCGTACTCGCGAGAGGACGAGACGAAACCGCCGCTGCCCCCGGCCGTGCTGGAGCCTTCGAAGTAGCTCGCCGCAAAGCGGTTCGCTTCGTAGCGGACGCCCGGCAGGGCTTCGAAATCGCCGGCCTGGAAACGGGCGTTGGCATAGACCGCCGCGCGGCGTTCCTTGCTGTCGGTGACGCCCTGATCGAGCGTTTCCTGCGAGACCGTGCTCGCGGTGCCACCGGCGGAATCCACGTATTGCGCCACCTGCTCCTCGATCGCGGAGCGCGAGACGATGCGGATCGGCCGGACGGGATAGGCGCCGATGAAGTCTTTCAGCGTATATCCGGGCAACTCGGAAACCGGAAGACCGGCGACATCGCGCTGGTCGAATGGCCGCGAGAACACGTAGCGGGTGTTGTCGGGCGCAAGTTCGCGGCCTTCGCGATGCGAGTCCTCGTAGAGTCCGCCGATCTCGAAGGAGCGGAACACACCGCCGTCGCTGTCCCAGTGAAGATTGCCGCGGAGAGTCTTCTTCCGTTCGGAATCGAAGCTCCAGCCCTTCTGGACGTAATACTGCCCCGGCGTGTCCAGCGAGGACACGTAGGCGGTCGCCTCTGGCGACATGACGGCTTGTGGCGCGCGCGGATTGGAGAGGTCCACCGTCACGCCCGAAGCGCCGTATCCCACCCCGCGCCAGGCCGCCTCGATGCGGTTCGGCTGGTTGTAAGCGCCATAGGCATAGGCGCCTTCGAGCGAGGCGACGAAGCCGCCGCCCAGATCGAACTCGCCGCCAAGCTGGGTGGAGAACAGCTTCTGGTCGGTGTCCTCTGTGCGGAAGTAGCCCGCCGGATTGACGCCGGTTCCCACGAAGACGCCGGCCGCATTGTAGCTGCCGCTGCCGCCGGTGGCCACATTGGGATTGGGCTGGCTCGTGCCGTCGACGTTACTGGTCAGCTCGCTGCGCAGCCCGGTCTGGTTCATCGTGTTGGTATTCTTGTAGCGTGCGTAGTTCATACGCAGGTACGTCTTGATACCGTCGCCATGGTAATCGAACGAGCCGGTGGCGCCGTAGCGCTCTACCTTGTTGGTGAAGGCGTTCCATTGCAGGCCCTGCGCGGACAGGGCGTCATAGTTGTCGCGCGTGGAACCCACGTTCCGGTTGGTCGTCACATAGCCGCTCTGCGCGGCGATGGACTCCGCGGTATTCGAGCGCTTCTCGTAATAACCGGCAAGATAGATCCCGAACTGGTCGCCGGCGCCGAACTTGCGCGCGGTGTCCACACCGATCGCACCGCCCAGGCTGGGCTGGTGGGAATCCGCCGCCATGGCCGCAAGCTGGCCCAGAGCGCGAACGCGGGTGAAGCCGCTGGTGAAATCGAAGGCGGTGGGCGTGTGCAGATCGATGGCGCCGGCGATCGAGTCCGAATCCTTGTCGGCGCCGGGCGTCTTGTCGGCCGAGATATTGCCGATCGCGAAAGGCGAGAACAGGTTGAGCGAGATCGCGCGGGAATCTCCCGCGACTTGCGGGAGCCGCAGGCCGTCGAGCGTATAGGCATTGAAGCTGGTGTCGAAGCCGCGAACCGTCACGAACTGCGCTTCGCCGACTGCCGTCTGGTTGGCGCCCTGGTCGTAGCTGGTCGAAATGCCGGGCAGAGCGCGGGCGATGTCGGCGATGCCGGTGTTCGAACTGGTGGCAATGTCCCCGGTCGTCAGGATGTCGACCGTCCCGATCGCATTGCGCTCCATTTCGAGCGCGGTCCGATCGATGTGGCCGTTGACAATGATGTCTGACGTCAGCGTGTCTTCGGCGGAATTGGCGTTGGCAGTGGCGCTCTCGGGCGCCTCCGCGGCCCAGGCTTCACCATGCAGCGACAATGCCGCCAGACTGCAACCGAACATGAAGCGCAGCGTGCGGCTTCCCAGAAAATGCATGTGGACCCTTTTTCGTAGTTGCGCGGTACGTCGCGGAACGGGGCCACTAGGAGCGGTATATGTCGAAACCGTGCGACTTTTCGTACAGTTCCGTGACAATGTGCACACAACTGTTTGGATAGGACGCTGATGCTGGGCCGGAGCGCCGCGCATGCCATTTCTGCATCTCGACTTGCGTCTATGCGCATTCAACCGTCCGGCTCGTATCGCTCGCGCGGATTCGTTTGGCATCCCAGCCCTGCCGGAAGACAACCGCGATCGAAGCTGGCATCCCTGCCGTCAGCGTACGGCGATGCGCGAACAGGCACTGCATGCCGCAAGTGCGTGGCCAGGGAGAGGGCATGAAAAGAACTGTCGGTAACGTGCGGCACCCTGCACTGATCGGAACTCTTGCCGCCGCGAGCGCCCTGCTGCTGCCGGCAATGCTCCAGGCCCAGGACGCCGCTGCCCCCGCCCCTGCTGCGTCACCCCCTTCTGCCGAGGCAACTGCAACCGTGCCCGACCCCTTGTTCACCCAGCCTTATATCGACCGTGACGAATGGCGGGATGCGCCGGTTCGCCATCGCTATGTCCATGGCGGCTTCAAGGGCACCGATACCCGGTTCTCGTTCTACCTGCCGCCCAAGGACAAGTACCAGGGCCGGTTCTTCCAGCACATCACGCCCGCGCCGGACAGCGAGAACCTGGCGCAGCGACCGACAACGCCCGAGAACGACAAGATCGCCTTCGCCATTTCCAGCGGTGCCTATTTCGTCGAAACCAACGGAGGCGGCCCGAAGGTCGCCGGGTTCGGCTCCAGCGAGCCCTCCATCGGCGCCTACCGCGCCAACGCCGCCGCAGCCCGTTACTCGCGCGTGGTGGCTCAGGAAATGTACGGCGGCAAGAGGCCGTTCGGCTATGCCTACGGCGGCAGCGGCGGCGGCTATCGCACCGTGGGCTCGATGGAAAACACACGCGGCGTCTGGGACGGCGCGGTGCCCTATGTGCTGGGCTCCAGCATGGCGATACCGAATTCCTTCACCGTCCGCATGCATGCCATGCGCATCCTTCAGGACCAGTTCCCCGCGATCGTCGATGCGATGGAGCCGGGTGGCAGCGGCGACCCATACAAGGAACTGACCGCCGAACAGGCAGACGCACTGCGCGAAGTCACCCGCATGGGCTTTCCGCTGCAATCATGGTTCGGCTGGCGAACGATGGGTATCCACGGGTTTGCCGCGCTCTACAGCGGCGTCGTCATGGCGGATCCGTCCTATTTCACCGACTTCTGGACCAAGCCGGGATATCTGGGCTTCGACGATCCCAAAAGCTTCGACGGGTACCGCCTGCAGCATGCCGACACCGTCGCCGCGCCGATCACCGCCGCCGAAGCGCAGCGGATGAAGCTGCATACCGGCGTGACGGACGGCAAGGCACAAGGCAACGTGGACGACAGCTTCGCCGCCCTGCAAGGCAAGGAAGCACAGAACGTGGTTGCCGTTCGCCTCACCGGCACGCCGCCGAAAGTGCAGTTCCTCGGCGGCGACCTGCTCGTGAAGTCCGGCGCCGCATCCGGAGCCCGGCTTACCGTCAGCAGGATAGAAGGGAACATCGCCGTACTCGGTATCGTCGACACGGCGGTGGCGGCGAAGCTGACAGCGGGCGATCAGGTGGTGGTGGACAATTCCAACTTCCTGGCCGCGCAGACCTATCACCGCCATCAGGTGCCCGGTCCCGAATTCAAGGTATGGGACCAGTTCCGAGACGCGACGGGCAAGCCACGCTATCCGCAACGTCCCATGTTGCTGGGTCCGATCTTCACGCAGGCGACAGCGGGCTCGGTGCCCAAGGGCACGTTCGAGGGCAAGGTGATCCTCGTGGAATCGCTGTGGGACCGGGAGGCCTATCCGTGGTCCGCAGACTGGTACCGCGCGCTGGTGAACAAGCACTTCGGCAACGCGGCCGACGATCACTTCCGCCTCTGGTACACCGATCACGCCCTTCATGGCGATTCCGATCAGGAAGATCCCAACCACACCGTCACTTATGTGCCGGTGCTTCATCAGGCGCTGAGAGATGTCGCAAGATGGGTCGAAACCGGGGTGGCGCCGCCGGCTTCCACCAACTACCGCTTCGACGACGGCCAGATCCGGGTACCCGACAGCGCAAGCGAGCGCCGTGGCATCCAGCCCGTCGTCAGCCTGAAGGTCAACGGCGGCGACCGCGTGGATATCCGGGCAGGCACCACGGTGAACTTCGTCGGCAAGATCGAGGTGCCGCCTGGGGCAGGCGCCATAGTGGCGGCACAGTGGGATATCGAAGGCACCGGCAAATTCACCCAGACATCCCCGGTCAAGGCCGGCGCCACTTCTGCCACGGTCACCGTTTCCCACCGCTTCACGCGGCCAGGAACCTACTACACGGCCCTGCGCGGGATCTCGCAACGCGATGGTGACGCGAGCACCCCGTTCGCCCGGATACAGAACCTCGGCCGTGTCCGCGTGGTGGTAAAATAGCCGCAGCCGTGAGGAGCCCGGCCGCCGCCATGGAAAGCCGGGCTCTTTCCGGTGTCAGAAAGCGGCCGTCAGAGAGGCAATGACCGCCGCGTCGGCAATGGAGCCGGTGCCGTCCTGGCCCTTGCTGAAGTTGGGCTGGAGACGCGCCGCGTCGGCGCCACCGATATCCGTATCGACGTAAGACAGGTTGAGAGTCAGATTGCGCCACGCGGCGTCCATGCCAATGGACCAGTCCCAGTAGTTCCCGGTAGGCGAAACGCTGGTGCCGTTGGGGCCAAGACCGGGATTTCCGCTGGAATGGCCGATATGCGCCTTGGCCGTCAGCGGCGTGCCCGCAATCGCGAGCGCGCCATCGCCCCACAAGTAGAGGTTGTCTTCCTTTTGCCCGCGGCTGTTGGGGGCGTTGGAAACGTTGGCCAGCGCATACTGTTTGGGCGCATAGGCAACGCCGGCCGTCAGGGTCGCCGGGCCGACGGTGCCCGAAAGCTTCGCATAGGGTTCCGCGAAATCGGTATCGTCGGCGCCGCCTGGGTACATGTACCAGGTCAGACCGACATCCAGCGTAGAGCCTTCACCCAGCCGGGCCTTGTATCCGCCGACCAGGTCCAGCTCCATGTTCGCGCCGCCGAACGTGCCCCAGCCGGAAAGGTTGGAAGCCCAGGCGCCCAGGTAAAGTCCGCTGTCATGGCTGGCGGTTATGCCACCCTGCACCGCCATGCCCTTGTCGGACTGCGAGACGCCGCGAAAGCGGTAGTCCGAAGCGATCGTGGCCGATCCGGACACAGTCACGGAACTTTGCGTCTCGGCTTCCTGGGCATGCGCGGCGAGCGGAGCGAAGCCGACGAAGAAGGCGGCAACGGTTACGATGGATTTCATGATTTCCTCTTGGATGGCCCGCTATCAGCGGAGCGATTCGAGGCCGTCCAAGTAGATCGGGAGAGCATTTGATATCGAGAGCGAGATATGGCCGATCGCATAGTGTTTTCATAACGCGGCGGTCTGCAACCCTTCGGCCACGGAAGTGCCATGCCAACGGCGCGGAATCTCCACCTGCCTGAAAAGCGCGGGGCCGACGAACAGCAAGGCGTTGCCGACAAGGACAAGCGTCACGACAGCGGCACACGCCCCCAGTTCGCCAAGGCTGGCCGGGCGGGGAGGATGCGCGTGAACCTCGACGTAGAGCGCCGAAACGAAGAGCCAGGCGCGCCACAAGGCTACAGCGCCGCTCAGGCGCAAGCAGAGCCGAGCCACCGGCCGTTCATGCCACTTGATCATAGTTACCTCCGAAAAAGGAGGCACGACAACTAAGCAGGGCTGCCTATCAATTCGAGAGCAGGATCGGCTCTACTACGTAGCAATTGCGTATGAATGGCTCGGCACGAAGGTTTAGAGGCCAAGGCTCTTACTCGTCGTCGGGAATGCGCAGTCGATAGCCGATGCCCACATCGTTGCTGATGATCCGAGGGCGCTGGGGATCAGTTTCCAGCTTCTGTCGCAAGCTTCGGATCAGCACGCGCAAGTATTCCACGTGACGCTCCGACTCGTGTGGCCAGACGTTCCTCATGATCTGATCGTGGGTGATCACCCGGCCGGGAAACTTCGCGAGCTGGGCAAGCACCGCGTATTCCTTGCGGGTCAGGTGGACCTCGTTTCCGGCCTTCGTGATCTTTCGATCGAGCAGATCGATCGAAAGATCACCCGCCGTCAGTGCCGGAACACCGCCGCCGCGCGTCGCCCTGTTGCGCAGCGCGACGCGCAGGCGGGCCAGCAGTTCGTCCGTATCGAACGGCTTGGTCAGGTAGTCGTCGGCCCCCAGGTCGAGGGCCGCGACTTTTTCTTCGGTTGCATCGCGCGCGGATACGACGATCAGCGTGGTCTCTGCGTTCTGCTTCAGCAGCGGCACCAGTTCCAGCCCGTCGCGATCCGGCAGGCCTAGATCGAGAAGCACGACCTCGGGCCGATCCTGCCGCATCCTCTCGAGCGCCTCTCGCGCGTTTTCCGCCTCCAGCGTGGCGTAGTCGGCCCGTGTCAGCGCCGTCTGGATCAGCCGACGGATATGCGGCTCGTCATCGACGATGAGAACCTTGTGGCGGATGTTCATGGAACTTCCTTGCTGGCGAAATGCGCGATGATCAATAGTCTAGAGAGCCGCCCTCGCGCCGATCGCGTCGAGACGGCGATTGAGTTCGAGCACGTTGACGCGCGGTTCGCCCAGGATGCCGAGCAGCGGCGTCTCTACGCTTTCCTCCACCAGCCCGCGGACGGAAGCGGGATCGAGGTTCCGCGCCAGCGCCACCCGATCCACCTGATAGAACGCGGCTTCCGGCGTGATGTCCGGATCCAGCCCCGAACCCGAGGCGGTGACCAGGTCGGCCGGCACGGCCCTGCCGGGCGCTGCCGCCCTCAAGCCCTCGACCTGCGTTCCGACGCGTTCTGCCAGTGCCCGCGATGTCGGGCCGAGGTTGGAACCCGACGAGGCCAGCCCGTCATAGCCCTGACCGGCGGCCGAGGGGCGGGTGTGGAAGTAGCGTTCCGAAGCGAAAGCCTGGCCGATCACGGTAGAGCCGATCACTCGGCCATTCTCTTCGATGAGGCTGCCGTTGGCCTGGCTCGGGAACAGCAACTGGCCAAGGCCGGTCACGGCTAGCGGATAGGCAAGGCCCAGCAGGAGCGCGAAAAGCACCGTCATGACCAGCGCGGGTCGAAACGAAGTGAGCAGATCCTTGTTCATTGTCCGCCTCCTCAGGCGAGGTTCAGGCCGGTGACGGCCAGATCGATGAGCTTGATGCCGATGAACGGCGCGATCAGTCCGCCTAGGCCGTAGACTGCCAGGTTGCGCGCCAGCAGCGGGCCAGCGCCCATCGGCCGGTAGGTCACGCCCCGCAGCGCCAGCGGCACCAGGCACGGGATGATCAGCGCGTTGAAGATGATGGCCGAGAGGATCGCGCTTTCCGGCGTGCCGAGGCGCATCACGTTCAGCACGCCGAGGCCCGGATAGAGCGCGACGAACATGGCGGGGATGATCGCGAAATACTTGGCAACGTCATTGGCCACCGAGAAGGTGGTCAGCGCGCCGCGCGTCATCAGCAACTGCTTGCCCAGGCCCACGACTTCGATCAGCTTGGTCGGGTCGCTGTCGAGATCGACCATGTTGCCGGCCTCGCGCGCGGCCTGGGTGCCGGTGTTCATGGCCACGCCTACATCCGCCTGCGCCAGCGCCGGCGCATCGTTGGTGCCGTCTCCGCACATGGCGACGAGCTTGCCGCCCTGCTGTTCCTTGCGGATCAGCGCCAGCTTGTCCTCCGGCGTGGCTTCGGCCAGGAAATCGTCCACACCGGACTCCGCCGCGATGGAGGCGGCGGTCAGCGGGTTGTCGCCGGTGATCATCACCGTGCGGATGCCCATCTGCCGCAGTTCTCCGAACCGCTCGCGAATGCCGGCCTTGACGATGTCCTTGAGGAAGATCGCGCCCAGCAGCCTGCCGTCCACCGCCACGGCGAGGGGCGTGCCACCGGCGCGGGCGATCTCGTCCGTCACGCGGCGCAATTCGGTGGCCGCCGTGGTCGCACCCGCTTCCGGATTGGCGCGCAGCACCGCCTGCACTGCGCCCTTCTGGATCACGCGGCCGCCGGTATCGACGCCCGAGAGGCGGGTCTGCGCGGTAAAGGGGATGACTTCGGCGCCATGAGGCAGCTGCGCTATCGTGAGGCCGAACTTCTCGCGCGCGAGGACCACGATGGAGCGGCCCTCCGGCGTCTCGTCGGCCAGGCTGGCGAGCAGCGCGGCCTCGGCCAGTTCGGCAAGGCTGGCGCCGCCGACCGGGCGGAACTCGGTCGCCTGGCGATCCCCCACGGTGATCGTGCCGGTCTTGTCGAGCAGCAGGACGTCGACGTCGCCCGCCGCCTCCACCGCGCGGCCGGACTTGGCGAGCACGTTGAAGCGCACCAGCCGGTCCATGCCGGCGATGCCGATGGCCGAGAGCAGCGCCGCGATGGTGGTGGGGATCAGCGTGATCAGCAGCGCGGCCAGGATCGACACGGGGATGCTGCCGCCCGCGTAGCTGGCGAAGCCGGGGATCGTGCCCACTGCGATCAGGAAGATGATCGTCAGGCCCACCAGTAGCAGGGTGAGCGCGATCTCGTTCGGCGTCTTCTGCCGCTCGGCGCCTTCGACCAGCGCGATCATGCGATCCAGGAAGCCCTGCCCCGGATTGACGGTGACGCGCACCCGGATTTCGTCCGAGATGACGCGGGTGCCCGCGGTGACGGCGGAACGATCGCCGCCCGCTTCGCGGATCACCGGGGCACTCTCGCCGGTGATGGCCGCTTCGTTGACCGAGGCGACACCGGAAACCACCTCGCCGTCGGAGGGGATGAGGTCGCCGGTCTGCACCAGCACCACGTCGTCCTTCTTCAGCTGGCTGGCGGGCACCTCGTCGAAACGACTGCCGTCTCCCTTCAGGCGCTTGGCGGTCAGCTCGGCCTTGGTGGCGCGCAGGCTGGCCGCCTGCGCCTTGCCGCGCCCTTCGGCCAGCGCTTCGGCGAAAGTGCCGAACAGCACCGTCAGCCAGAGCCACAGCACGAGCTGGATCTTGAAGCCCGCCGCCAGGCCGTCATGCCCGACGATCAGCAGCACGGTGAGCAGCACCGCGACCACGGCGGTGGTGAACATCACCGGATTGCGGATCAGTTCACGCGGATTGAGTTTGCGGAAGGCATCCCCGATCGCCGGAACGATCAGGTCTGCGGTGAACAGGGAAGTCTTGGCGGATCTTGCCATGGGGTGATCCTCAGAAAAGCTGGCCACGGATCATCGCGAGATGATCGGCGATGGGACCGAGGGCGAGGCTGGGCAGGAAGGTCAGGCCGCCCACGATCAGCACGATGCCGATCAAGAGGCCGGTCCAGAGCGGTCCGGTGGTGGGGAAGCTGCCGGCGGTCTCAGGCGTGTACTTCTTCGCGGCGAGGCTGCCTGCCACGGCCAGCATCGGAATGATGATGAAGAAGCGCCCGATCCACATCGCCACGCCCAGCATGCCGTTGTAGAACGGCGTGTTGGCGGAAAGTCCGGCAAAGGCCGAGCCGTTGTTGGCGACGGCGCTGGTGAAGGCGTAAAGGATCTCGGAGAAGCCGTGCGGCCCCTTGTTGAGCGGACCGGCAAGTCCTGCAGGCAACACCGAGGCCAGGGCAGCGAAGCCCAGGATCACCAGCGGCAGGACGGCGATCGCCAGCACGGCCAGCTTGACCTCGCGGCTCTCGATCTTCTTGCCGACATATTCCGGCGTGCGGCCCACCATCAGCCCGGCCACGAAGACGGCGAGGATGGCGAACAGCAGGAAGCCGTAGATGCCCGCGCCGACGCCGCCGATCACCACTTCGCCAAGCTGCATGTTGAACAGCGGGATCATGCCGCCGAGCGCGGTGAAGCTGTCGTGCATGGCATTGACCGCGCCGCACGACGCGGCAGTGGTGACCACCGAGAACAGCGCCGAGGCGGCGATGCCGAAGCGGACTTCCTTGCCCTCCATGTTGCCTCCGGCCACGCCGAGCTGATGCAGCACGGGATTGCCGGCGGCCTCCTGCCAGTAGGTGACGGCCGTCCCTGCCAGGAACAGGGTCATCATCGCCGCCAGGATCGCCCAGCCCTGGCGGGTGTTCCCCACCGCCTTGCCGAACGTGTAGGTCAGGCCTACGCCGATCGCGAAGATCGAGAGCATCTGCACAAAGTTCGTCAGCGCCGTCGGGTTCTCGAAGGGGTGCGCGGAGTTGGCATTGAAGAAGCCGCCCCCGTTGGTGCCCAGCATCTTGATCGCTTCCTGCGAGGCGACCGGACCAAGCGCGAGCGTCTGCTTCACGCCTTCCAGCGTCGAGACGTCCACCGATCCCGCCAATGTCTGCGGCACGCCGCTGGCGATGTAGAACAAGGCGATGGCGATGCAGAGCGGCAGCAGCAGGTAGAGCGTCACCCGCGTCACGTCCGCCCAGAAGTTACCGATGCCCGCCGCGCTACGACGCGCGAAGCCGCGAAACAGCGCGAAAGCCAGCGCAATGCCGGTGGCCGCCGAAAGGAAGTTGTGAATGGTCAGGGCCAGCATCTGGCTGAGGTTCGACATCGTCGATTCCCCGCCATAGCTCTGCCAATTGGTATTGGCGCCGAAGCTGATGGCGGTGTTGAACGCCAGCGGCTCGCTTACTGCGCCGAAACCCAGCGGGTTGAACGGCAGAAGCGCCTGCCCGCGCAGCAGGACGTATGTGAACAGCATCAAGGCGGCGTTGAAGATCAGCATGTGCACCGCGTATCGGCGCCAGGACTGATCCTGCGCCGGATCGATGCCGGAGAGCCGATAGAAGCCGCGCTCGATCGGACCGAATACGGTGTGAAGCGGCGTCTTCCGCCCTTCGTAAAGAGCGAAGAGCCAAAGCCCCAACGGCTTGGCAAGGGCCAGCAGGATGCCGACGAAGGCCGCAATGAGCAGCCATCCCTGAAAGGTCATGAGTTCCCCCTCAGAAGCGTTCGGGCCGCGCGAGCACGGCTACGAGGTAAACGAGAAGGCCAAGCGCGGTAAGACCCGCCAGCCACAAATCGATGGTCATGATCGCCAGCCCCTCACGCGTGGTCGCACAAGGCGGCGTAGCCGAGGCTGGCCGCCAGCAAGGCGAGGAAGAGGCCGATCCAGAGGATGTCCTGCATGAAATGCTCCTGCAAGTTCATCGCCGCAGAGCGCGGCGTGAGTCGATTGCAGCAGCGCCACTAGGACGGTTCGGCGTTAGAATTCGAGACGAGGGAAATGCCCGAGGCATAGTATTTTCATATGATCCCGGAGCATCCGCTGCGACGACGACAGGCATCGACGCGGCACAAAGTCGCGAAAGCCCGGAACATTCCAGGAGTTGCGCCATTCACACCCAGGTCATGAATGTTTCCGGAGTGTAAATGATGGCGTTCCCCAGCATGCGACAGAGGGCGGGCGCGCTGCCGCCAATCGTTCTCGGGAGCGTCATTGCGCTGATCGGCCTCGTGCTGACGATCGGCGGCATCTACCTCGCCGTGCTCGGCGGCTCGATCTATTACATTCTGACCGGCATCGCCCTGCTGGCATCCGGCGCCCTGCTGATCCGCGGGAACATCCTGGGCGGATGGATCTACTGCGCGGTCTTCGTCCTGACCGTCATCTGGGCGTTCGGCGAAGTGGGAGCGAACAACTGGGCGCTGGTGCCGCGCGTCATTGCCCCGCTGGTGCTGCTGGTGGCGACGCTGCTGGTGATGCCGACGCTCTCCGCGCGCCCACATCGCTGGAAGCTGGGACTGGGCGCCAGTGCGGCGGCGGTGGTTCTCACGGCAGTGACGGCGACGATCTTCGCACGCATGGCGGAAACCGGCCCCCAGTCACCATTCCCCGACTTGCGCTTCGAAATGGGCGATCCTTCGCTCCTGTCGACCGGAGACGACTGGCCCGCCTACGGCGGCAGCGATGCCGCTCGCCGCTTCTCGCCGCTGGGACAGATCACGCCGGCAAACGTGAAGAACCTCAAGCGCGCCTGGA
Source organism: Novosphingobium sp. ZW T3_23 (assembly GCF_044987305.1). Classification (NCBI taxonomy): domain Bacteria; kingdom Pseudomonadati; phylum Pseudomonadota; class Alphaproteobacteria; order Sphingomonadales; family Sphingomonadaceae; genus Novosphingobium; species Novosphingobium sp. ZW T3_23. The sequence goes on along the minus strand of NZ_JBJDRF010000056.1, from coordinate 12,739 downwards.
TCACGCACACCGGCGACATGCCCTCGTCAGACCGCATCGCCAAGACTTACGGTGGCGAGAATACGCCGCTGAAGATCGGGAACATGCTCTACGTCTGCACGCCCAAGAACATCGTGCTTGCCCTCGATCCCGCAACCGGGAAGCAGCGCTGGAAGTTCGATCCGAAAGTATCCGACGAAGCGATCCCCTATACCGCCGCCTGCCGCGGCGTGAGCTACTTCGCCGTTCCCGGCGCACCGGCGGACCAGCCATGCGCCACGCGCATCATCTACGGCACGCTCGACGCGCGCCTCTTCGCGATCGATGCCCGCACCGGCATGCGCTGCGACGCCTTCGGCAGCAATGGCGAAGTCGATACCAAGGTCGGCATGGGCAACACGCCTCCGGGCTACGTATCGATCAACTCTCCGCCCACCATCGTGCGCGGCGTGGTCGTGACAGGGCATCAGGTGCTGGACGGCCAGGATCGCTGGGCGCCCTCCGGCGTGATCCGCGGCTACGACGCGGTGACCGGCAAGCTCCGCTGGGCCTGGGACATGATGCATCCTGACTGGAACGGCTATCCGCCGCCGGGGCAGTCCTGGGCGCGCGGCACTCCGAACATGTGGACGATCGCCAGCGGTGACGAACAGCTCGGCCTCGTCTACCTGCCGATGGGCAATGCGGCGGCGGATTACTATTCCAGCCTGCGCCGCCCGCAGGAGCGCGACTTCGCAACCTCGCTCGTGGCGCTGGACGTGACGACCGGCAAGCCGCGCTGGAAATTCCAGGCCGTTCGCGACGACGTCTGGGATTACGACTTCGGCGCGCAGGCGACGCTGGTGGATTTCAAGGGCACGCCTGCACTTGTGCTCCCGTCCAAGCAAGGCGACATCTACGTGCTGGATCGCCGCACCGGGCGCCCGCTCACCCCGGTCGGCACGATCAAGGCACCGGGCGGCGGCGTGGAACCGCAGCAGCGCGCGGCAACCCAGCGCGTTTCCCTGTGGCACACCCTGCGCAAGCCAGACCTGACCGAGCGCGACATGTGGGGCATGTCGCCGATCGACCAGATGATCTGCCGCATCCAGTTCCGCAAGGCCAGCTACAAGGGCTTCTTCACGCCGCCCGAAAGCGATCGCCGCTCCATCGAGTACCCGGGCTACAATGGCGGCACCGACTGGGGAGGCATCGCGGTCGATCCGCGTCGCGGGGTGATCGTCGCCAACTACAACGACATGCCGAACTACGTCCGGCTGGTGCCGCGCGCAGAGGCCAACAGGAAGGGCTGGGCACCTCGCGATCAGGCCCGAGGGGAAATCGGCGGCGCCGAAGGCGCGGGCGATCCCCAGGCCCACACCCCTTACGCGATCGATGTGAACGCGGGTTGGCGCCTGCCGCTTACCGGCATGCTGTGCAAGCAGCCCCCCTACGGCGGCATCCGCGCCATCGACATGGCCACGGGCCGGACGATCTGGGACAAGCCGCTGGGCGAAGCGCGGACCAACGGCCCCTTCGGTATCCCATCCATGCTGCCGTGGACCATCGGCACGCCCAATAACGGCGGCTCCGTCGTCACCGCCGGGGGCGTCGTCTTCGTGGCAGCCGCGACCGACAACCTGATCCGGGCGATCGACCTGAAGACCGGAAAAGTGCTCTGGAAGGACGTGCTCCCGGCGGGCGGGCAGGCGACGCCGATGACCTACATGGTGAACGGCAAGCAGTACCTCGTCATCGCACCGGGCGGCCACCACTTCATGGAGACACCGATCGGCGATCAGGTAATCGCCTATGCCCTGCCCTGACGGGCACGGGCACGGGCACGGGCACGGGCTCAGGTTCAGCGCCCGCCTCCGACGATTGGCCATCGGCTGCGTCAGCGAACGCTGCTATGCAGGACGAAACGCTTCTTCCCTCGCGTCATCAGGAGAGAGTCGTGGCGGAACTCAAGACGAAGCCTGTAGACCTCCCGGCCCCCGACTTTCTGGCCAAGGTGCCGGATCCGCTTCGGCGAGCGGATGGGCAGAGGCTATGCGCCATGATGGAGAGGGTCACCGGCGAACCGGCCACGATGTGGGGATCTTCGATCGTCGGCTTCGGAAGCTATCATTACGTCTATGACAGCGGGCACGAAGGCGACATGTGCCGGGTCGGTTTTTCACCGCGCGCATCCGCGCTGGTCCTCTATCTGGGAGGCTTCCCGGAGTTCGACGAACTCCTTGCGCGACTGGGCAAGCACAAGCGTTCGAAGTCGTGCCTTTACCTGAACCGGCTTGCTGACGTGGACATGGACGTTCTCGAAGACATCACGCGCCGGACGTTCGCCTTGACGGCGGCTGCGGCCCGTTGATGTCGTTCAGGAAAACTTCCTCACGCGATACCCGCCGGAGCCGACCGCCAGGCGCGCCATTTCCAGGCTCTTTTCTTTAGCCCGTAACCGGTTAGTATCCCCTCAAAATCAGCGAGAGAGGGTGCATGGCGGGCGCGAAGGAAGAAGCTCTGGTTGCCGCAGTGGGTGCAGACCCGCGATACGCAGCGCTGGTAAGGCAGCGGGCCCGGCTTGGCTGGTGGCTGTCCGCCGTCATCTTCGCTGCCTTCGTCGGCTTCCTGCTACTGATCGCTTTCGACAAGGCTCTTCTCGGCACCCCCATCGGGCAAGGCGTGACCTCGATCGGCATTCCGATCGGGTTGGGCCTGATCCTGCTGGCGATCGCCTTGACCGGCGCTTACGTGGTCTACGCCAATCGACGCCATGATGCCCGGATGGCGCAAATCCTCAAGGATCACGGCGCATGAGGCCGTGGTGCACCGCAGCCGCGGTTGCCGCTTTCGCCCTGGCCCCGCACCCGGCCTTGGCCGCCGCGCTGGAAGGCGAAGCCCAGCGGCAACCGGTTAACTGGGTCGCCATCGCGATGTTCGCCGCCTTCGTAGGCCTGACGCTCTGGATTACCAAGGCGGCCGCGGCACGTACCCGCAGCGCTTCCGACTTCTACACGGCCGGGGGCGGCATCACCGGCTTCCAGAACGGTCTCGCCATGGCCGGCGACTATATGTCGGCCGCATCGTTCCTCGGCATTTCGGCCCAGATCTTCAACGACGGCTATGACGGCCTCATCTATTCCACCGGGTTCCTGGTCGGCTGGCCGATCCTGCTGTTCCTGATGGCGGAGCGCCTGCGGAACCTCGGCCGCTTCACCTTTGCCGACGTCGCCTCCTATCGCTTTGCCCAGCCGCCGGTGCGCAGCTTCGCGGCCGTCAGCACGCTGCTGGTCGTGAGCTTCTACCTGATCGCGCAGATGGTCGGGGCCGGACAGCTTATTAAGCTGCTGTTCGGCCTGCCCTATCCGGTGGCCGTGGTGATAGTGGGCGCGCTGATGATGCTCTACGTCCTGTTCGGCGGCATGCGTGCCACCACCTGGGTCCAGATCATCAAGGCGGTGATGCTGCTCGGCGGCGCCAGCTTCATGGCCGTGATGGTCATGGCGCAGATGGGCTTCAGCCTCGAAGCCCTGTTCGCGCGGGCCGTGGAAGTAAAAACCGAAGCTGCGCTGGCGGCAGGTGCGACGCCGGTGGAGGCCGCCGAACGCGGCCGGTCCATCATGGCGCCCGGCAACTTCATCAAGGATCCGGTGTCGGCGATTTCCTTTGGCCTTGCCCTGATGCTCGGCACGGCGGGCCTGCCGCATATCCTCATGCGCTTCTTCACGGTCCCCGACGCGAAGGAGGCGCGCAAATCGGTACTCTGGGCGACCGGCTGGATCGGCTACTTCTACATCCTGACGTTCATCATCGGCTTCGGCGCCATCGTGATGGTGGGCACGCAGAGCAGCTATCTCGACGACGCCGGCACCTTGCGCGGCGGCGGCAACATGGCGGCGATCCACCTTGCCCATGCGATCGGCGGCAACGCCTTCCTGGGCTTCATCTCCGCAGTCGCCTTCGCGACCATTCTCGCCGTCGTGGCCGGGCTGACCTTGTCCGCTGCATCCGCCGTCAGCCACGATCTCTATGCAACCGTGATAAAGCAGGGTCAGGCGAGTTCGGCGGACGAACTGCGCGTATCGCGGCTGACCACGCTGGCGCTGGGCGCGCTGGCAGTACTGCTGGGCCTGGTGTTCGAAAAGCAGAACGTCGCCTTCATGGTCAGTCTGGCCTTTGCGCTGGCCGCTTCCGGCAATTTCCCGGTGCTGATCCTGTCACTGCTGTGGAGCGGCTGCACTACGCGCGGCGCGGCTCTCGGCGGAACGATCGGATTGCTGACGGCATTCGTGCTCACCCTGCTCTCGCCCGCCGTATGGACCACCACCTTCGGGCTGGGACCGGCGCCTTTCCCCTACAGTTCGGCGGCGATCTTTTCCGTTCCGGCTGGGTTTCTGGCGATCTGGCTGATATCCCGGTTCGACCGCTCGCCACGGGCCGCCATCGACCAGGCAGGGTATTCCGCCCAGCGGGTTCGCTCGGAAACGGGCATCGGCGCCTTCGCCGCCAGCGATCATTGAGGAGAAGGTGGAACTGCGGTCATGCGGCAACCGCCAGTTCCACGCCGCTGGAGAAGCGGTTGCGATATTCTCCCGGCGAGAGGCCCATGATCCGGTTGAAGACCCTGCGAAACGCCGTCGCGTCCTCGTAGCCGACAGCCCAGGCGATCTGGTCCACTGGACGGCGTGTGAACTCCAGCAACTCGCGCGCCTTGCCGACGCGCAGGTTCTGCACGTATTCCACTGGTTTCGTGCCCGTCGCCGCCTTGAAGCGGCGGAGGAACGTGCGCTCCTCCAAGCCGGCCCGCGCAGCCATGTCGGAAACCGCCAGCGCCCGCTCCGCCCGCCCTTGAAGCCAATGCTGAACCTTCAGGATGGCCTCGTCCCCATGGGTCAGTCGCGGCGCGAAACTGCTGTAATGCCGCTGCTCGCGTCCGGCCGGATCGACCAGCAGGAACTTGCCGGTTTCGATCATCACGGAGGGCCCCAACAGGCGATCTACGATCCTCATGCCGAGATCGGTCCAGGCCATCAGCCCTCCGGCCGTAATGATGTCGCCGTCCTCTATCACCATCTTGTCCGGTTCCAGCCGCACGTCCGGGAACCGCGCCCGGAACCGCTCCGCAAAGAGCCAGTGGGTGGTAGCGGGGCGCCCCGCCAGCAGCCCGGTGGCGGCCAGCATGAACGTTCCGCCGCAAGTGGAGGCCAGGGTCACGCCATGCCCATGCCGGTCGAGCAGCCAGCGGGCATAGGGCACCGCCTCCGCCGCATCCACGGGGCCGGTAAGGCGTCCCGGCACGATCAGGATCGCAGGCTCTCCGCTCTCGCCGGGATGGGTATCGAAGCCGCGCGCGAAACCGCTCGTCTCGTTCATCTCCCAGTGGCTCACACGAAGCCTCGGCCCGCCGCGCTCGGTGGAGAAATGCGAGGCGATGGCGAAAAGGTCGGTGATGCCGTGGACCATCGCAGCCTGGCAGCCCGGATAGAGAACAAGACCGATCTCCGCCTTGATGCGCGCGCTGTTGGACATGCCCGAAGTTCCTTTGTCAGTTTTGGCCTGCCTTTTGTCGGAACCGCCGATCCTGCGAGCCGTCGGCACAGTCTATCCCGCTCTTCACGGGGCGCAACGGCCCGATAGACTGAAACTTCCGGCGCCGCGCCCAGGTGCGGCCTCGTCACCACGAAAGGACATGCACATGAACAAGGGCACTTTCCTCATCACCGGCGCGTCGGACGGCATCGGCGCGGTCTATGCCGATCGCCTCGCGCGCCGTGGCCACGACCTGATCCTGGTGGCGCGCCGTGCGGACAAGCTGGAGGCGCTGGCAGCAAGGTTGGCGACGGAAACCGGCGTGAAGGTGGAGACACTGAGCGCCGATCTCTCCAGACCGGACGACCTTGCCGTCATCGAAGGGCGGCTGCGCGAGGATGCCGCGATTACCGGCCTCGTCAATAACGCGGGGATCGCCGGGGAGACCACCTTCGTCGGCGCCGACCCCGCGCACCTGACCGGGATGATCGATCTCAACGTAATGGCCGTCACCCGTCTTGCCGCCGCCATTGCGCCGCGCCTGGCCGATCTGGGCGGCGGGACGATCATCAACATGACTTCGGTGACCGCACTGATGCCCGACGGCTTCACCGCGGTCTATCCCGCGACCAAGGCCTACGTCCTCGCGCTTACCGAGGCGCTGAACGTCGAACTGGGCGCGAAAGGCGTGCGGGTACAGGCCGTGCTGCCGGGGGTCACGCGGACGCCGATCTGGACCGAGGAGCAACTCGCAGGCCTTCCCGCCGATATGGTGATGGACGTCGATGACATGGTAGACGCTGCGCTCAAGGGCCTCGATCTTGGCGAGACGATCACGATCCCGGCGCTGCCGGACAATGCCGACCTCGATGCCTATCTCGACGCGCGCCGCGCGTTACGCCCCAACCTCTCCCGCAATCGTCCCGCCCAGCGCTACGGCGCCTGACTGCCTGCCAAGGCTTAAACTGAAAGGAGACATGCCATGAGCAAGACCATCGTCCTCATTCACGGCGCCTGGCTCAATGCCCGCAGCTGGGAGCAGGTCAAGGCCCGCTACGAAGCGCGCGGCCATACCGTCATCGCTCCCGACTGGCCGCTCGACGAAGGCGAACCCGCTGCCCTGCGAGCCCGCCCTCACCCCGACCTCAAGAACCTGGGCCAGCGGCGGATCGTCGATCATTATGAAGCGATCGTCCGTGCCCTGCCAGAGGCTCCGGTCCTTATCGGGCACTCGTTGGGGGGCGTGGTGGTCCAGCATCTGCTCGACCGCGGCCTGGGCGCTGCCGGGGTCGCGATCGATCCGGCGCCCACGCCGGGCGTGCCGATCCATCCCCATGCGCTCGTCTCCGCACTGCCGGTGTTCCTCGACCCGTTCAGCCGCAACAAGGTCAAGCAGATGTCGCGCCGCTTCTTCGCCCGGCGCTTCGCCCAGACCCTGTCGGCGGAGCAGGCGGAGACGGCCTACGAGCGGTACGTCGTGCCCACGCCGGGCCGCGTCTACTGGGACGGGATCGTCAACCCGATGAAGATCGACTGGGCCAATCCGAAGCGCCCGCCGCTACTGCTGATCGGGGGCGGCGAAGACCTCATCGCCGACGCCGCCATGACCCGCGCGATCCATGCCCGGCAAAGCCGTGCGGCAACCCGCACGGACTATCTGGAATTCGCCGGGCGATCGCACTGGACGCTGCTTGAACCCGGCTGGGAAGAAGTGGCCGATGCCGCGCTCGATTGGGTCGAGCGGATCTGAAGACGATTTCGCGGCCCAAGGGCTGGATCTAGCGAGACAGGCGATAGGTCAGGGACAGGAACCCGGTGGGAAGCGTCTTGTGGGCGACCAGGGGGCTCGTCGCCGTCCTTCCCAGCAGCGTTGTCGCGCCGACCGAACCACTCAGGCTGAAGCGGCCGTCCAGGCGATAGATGGCGGTCAACAGAACGGATGCATCCTTGAAGCCGGCCTTGCCTTGCCACGGCGCCAGTCCCGAGGCCTGCGCCTCTTCGTCGGTAACGCCGAAATAGCGGTCGCTATGGCGGCGATCGGCGAAGCTGGTGGCGATCGACGGGGTCAGGATCAGTTTGCGGCTTGCGACGATCGGATAGGAAAGACTGGCATCCGCTACGAAGCCCCTGGTGCTGCCGACAAACCCTTGCGTGGCGCCCACGGTTGCGATCAGGCCTCCGGAAGAAACGCTGGCGAACGCGCGCGCTCCGGCGCCGGAGGAAAGCCTGTCGATACCGTTCGGCACATCGCGCCGCCGATAGCCCGGCATGAAGGTGACGCTCGAACCAAGCGTAAGTTTCGGCCGGGCGACGAAGTTGACGCCGATCCCGTTGCGAAAGTTGGCAAAAATCGGGCCCTGCGCAATGTCGATCGCCGGCAGTGGTAAGACCCGGTAGCTGTCCGCGCCCTGATAGACGGGCGTAGCGGCGGCGCCGATCCCAAGAATGATGCGATCGTTGCTCGGCTTTTCGAACGACTGTCGCGAACCGCTGAGGTCCTGAGCAGCGGCCGGGCCGCTTAAAGCGCAGGCACCCACCATTACGGCAGCGCCTGCAACGGCAAGATGGTTTCTCTGCAACACGCTGTCCTCGTATCAAAGCGTTCCGGGTAAGCGCATCATCCGCTTCCGGGCCGCTCAACGTGTGCTCTAATCGGATTATCGGGCAAAAATAGTGACATTGTATGTCTGATCAGGAATTCAGCGAAACACCGGACAGCGCGCTTCGGGACGTTGAAGGAAGGGATCCGCAGTTACAGAGCGCCGATCGCTTCCAGGCTTCTCGCCTCCAATCTCGTCCATCCCCGCTCCACGGCGCGAAGGAACCGGGGATCGTCGCCCAGATCGCCGAACACGTCTCTCAGCGAGAGAACCGATCTCCAATCTTCGGCACGCTCCAACAGCACTGTCGCCAGCGGATCCGTAATCGCGCGCCCTTCGCGCGCCGCAGCCGATAAAAAGCGCAGCCAGGCGGCGATCGGCAGTGCCAGCCGCTCGATCGGCCGACCGGCGGCCAGCGCGTCGCGCACCGTATCCAGAAGCCGATAGGGCAGCTTCTGCGATCCGTCCCAAGCGATCTGCGCCAAAAGATGACGGATCGCGGTGTTGGCAAAGCGGGCGAGAATGTCCGAGATGTAGCGCTCCTGATCCAGTCCCGGAGCGGCCGCCACCGAAGGCGCGATATCCTCGCGCATCAGTCGTTCCACGAAGACCGCCAGATCGCGGTCGGCCATGGCATCCGCCACGGTCTCCAATCCTCGGCCAAGGCCGATATAGGCCAGCGAGGAATGGGCGCCGTTCAGAAGACGCAGTTTAGCCGTCTCGAACGGTCTCACGTCGCTTGCGAAAGTCACGCCCGCCAGTTCGAGCGCTGGACGCTCACCGGCAAAGCGATCCTCTATCACCCACTGCGTGAAGCGCTCTCGCTGGATCGGCCAGGCGTCTTCCAATCCGATCACAGCCATGACACGGGCTCGCAGGGCGTCATCCGTGGCCGGGGTGATCGAATCCACCATTGCGTTGGGGAACGCCACATTGTCCGCGATCCAGCGCGCCGTCTCGGCATCGATCGCCTGGGCCAGCGCGGTCGTGGCGGCTTCGAGTTTGCGACCGTTGTCCGTGAGATTGTCGCAGGACAGCACGGTCACCCCATTCAGCCCCGCCAGGCGCCGCGCCCGCAGCCCGCGAACCAGCCAGCCGGTAAACGTGCCGGGCACCCAATCGTGCGCTTGCGCGGCCTCGATCTCCCGAGCTATCGCCGGATGGGAAAAATCGAGCGTGCCGTCGGCAGCGAGGCAATAGCCTTTCTCCGTCACCGTGGAACTGACGATGCGCGTGTCCTCATGAGCCAGCGCGGCCAGAATCGCTTGAGGTTCGTCACGGGTGAGCACCGCGCCGACCGCGCCAATTACGCGATATTCCGTATCGGTGTCGATGAGAGCGAGCGTGTAGAGCCCATCCTGAGGATTGAGCGCATCGGCAACCCCGCGCGAGTTGAGGCTGACGCCCGTCAGCCCCCATCGCGGATCATGCTCCAGCAAGCTATCGAACGCGGCAGCCTGGTGGGCGCGATGGAAGGCGCCCGGCCCGAATTGAACCACGCCGCGGCGCACCGCCGCCCGGTCATACCCCGGCCTGGAGACCGAACGCGGCAACCGGCCGAGGCTGTCGTTCGCGAGGCGCATCATACCGGTTCCACCTCCCGAGCGGCAGGCGCTTCCAGGCCGTAAGCCTTGCGAACCAGCCCCACGGTCAATTCCTGTGCCAGCTCGGCCGCTTCCCAGTCCGCGAGGCGATGCTCTGCGACAAGGCGTGCGAGGAAGCCGCAATCGATACGCCGGGCAACGTCATGCCGGGCCGGGATCGATAGGAAAGCGCGGGTATCGTCATTGAAGCCCACGGTGTTGTAGAAACCGGCAGTTTCCGTGGTCATCTCACGGAAGCGGCGCATGCCCTCGGGGCTGTCATGGAACCACCAGGCAGGCCCGAGGCGCAGGCACGGATAGTGTCCGGCCAGCGGCGCCAGCTCGCGCGCATAAGTCGTCTCGTCGAGCGTGAAGAGGATGACGGTAAGATCGGGCTCGTTCCCGAACAGGTCGAGCATCGGGCGCAATGCCTCTACATATTCGGTGCCGCGCGGAATATCGGCGCCCTTGTCGCGGCCGTGGCTGGCGAACAGCCGCGCGTTGTGGTTGCGCGAGGCGCCGGGATGGATCTGCATGGTCATGCCGTCTTCCAGGCTCATCCGCGCCATCTCGGTCAGCATCTGCGCCCGGAACAGTTCGGCTTCCTCCGCATCGGCCTTGCCCCCCATGACTTTGGCAAAGAGAGCCTCGCACGCAGCGGTCGAGAGATTCGCCGTTCTCGCCGTCAGGAAGCCGTGATCCGTTGCCGTAGCGCCCATCGCACGGAAATCGGCGCGGCGCTTGCGATGCGCGGCCAGGTAGCCTGTCCAGCTGTCCACGTTTTCACCAGAGAGATCGGCGAAACGCGCAAGGTCGCGGGCGAAGGAATCGTGCTCGGGATCGATCACCGAGTCCGGCCGATAGGTGGTGATCACCCTGCCCTTCCAGCCCGAATCGCGTATCGCCCGGTGGTGCCTGAGATCGTCGCCGGCGCCTTCGGTGGTCGCCAGCAGCTCTATGTTGAAACGCTCGAACAGCGCGCGCGGGCGGAACGCCGGTGACGCCAGAGCCTCGGCGATGGCGTCGTAATAATGATCGGCCGTTCCCGCATCCAATGTCACGTCGATCCCGAAGACTTCGGCAAAGACGTGGTTCAACCACATGCTGGAAGGCGTGCCCCGGAAAAGATGCCAATGGGCCGCGAACAGCCGCCAGGCCTCGCGCGGATCGGTATCCGGAAGCACACCGCGCTTGCGCGGCACGCCCAGTGCGTTGAGATCGACGCCCTGCGAGTAGAGCATGCGGAACAGATAGTGATCCGGCGCCAGCAACAGTTCGGCGGCATTGGTCCAGGGTGCGTCGGTTGCGAACCATTCGGGATCGGTATGCCCGTGGGGGCTGACGATGGGCAGGTGCGCGACCTGCTCATAGAGATCGCGCGCAATGGCGCGCGTGGCCGGGTCGGCGGGAAAAAGACGATCTGGGTGAAGCGTGAGCCTGGGCATCCGGAAACTCCTTGGTCCGTCGTCGAATACCGACTTGTGCCAGCGCTGGCAATGGCGTATCGAGGCAGCATGGTAGAAACGCTTGCCCATCCCGTCACGGCTGTCCGCATTGCGCCTGAGGACGATGTCGCCGTTGCCCTCCAGCCGCTGGAAGCCGGTGCGGAAATCCGGGTCGAGCTAGAGAGCATAACCCTGCGGGACGCGATCCCGGCCGGACACAAGTTCGCTGTCAGATCGATAAAGGCCGGATCGCCGGTGCGTCGCTATCGCGCGCCGATCGGCCTCGCGCGACAGGACATCGCGCCGGGCGAGCACGTTCACACCCACAACGTCCGTACTGCTCTGGCCGGAGAGAACGCTTATGCCTTTGCCGGTCCCGGCGCTGGAGCGACGGCATCGAAGCCAACGGACCTGCACAGTTTTCGCGGCTATGTCCGCGCGGACGGCAGTGTCGGCACGCGGAACGAATTATGGATCCTGCCGACCGTAGGCTGCGTCGGACGCCTGGGGGAAAGGCTGGCCGTGCGCGGGAACGCCGCGATCCCAGCAGGTTCCGAGGGGGTCGACGGGGTACACGCCTTCAATCACCCCTTCGGCTGCTCGCAACTTGGCGCGGATCTGGAAGGCACGGCGGCCATACTCGCCTCGCTGGCGCTCAACCCCAATGCCGGAGGCGTGCTGCTGCTGGGGCTTGGCTGTGAATCGAACCAGCTCGACGCCTTGCTCGAACGCATTCCCCAAAGCCGGCGCAGCCGCCTGCGCATCTTGCGCGCGCAGGCGGAAAGCGACGAGTTTTCGGCCGGTGTGGCACTGATCGACGAGCTGCTCACCGAAATGGCGGGCGATCGCCGCGAGGAGGTTCCGCTTTCCGCATTGCGCCTGGGCGTAAAATGCGGCGGGTCGGACGCCATGAGCGGCCTTACCGCCAACCCCCTGATCGGGCTGATAGCCGATGCCGTCACCCAGGCGGGCGGCGCCGCGATCCTCACGGAAATACCGGAAGTCTTCGGGGCCGAGAACCTCCTGCTGGAGCGCGCGACCAGTCAGGATGTGTTCGATCGCCTGTCCGGCCTAGTGAACGGCTTCAAACGCTATTTCCTCGATCATGGCGAGCCGGTTTCAGAAAACCCCAGCCCCGGCAACATCGCGGGCGGCATCACCACGCTGGAGGAAAAATCACTGGGCGCGGTGCAGAAAGGCGGGCTTGCCCCGGTGTGCGACGTGATCGGCTATGGCGAGCGGATCGCGCCGGACAAGGCGCACGGCGGCCTCACCGTGCTGGAAGGCCCCGGCAACGACGCGGTATCCACCACCGCCCTTGCAGCAGCAGGAGCGACCATAACCCTGTTCTCCACCGGCCGCGGCACCCCTCTGGGCAGCCCGGTGCCGACCATGAAGATCGCCTCGAACCACAGCCTTGCCGAACGCAAGCCCGGCTGGATCGACTTCGATGCCGCCATCGCACTGGAACAGGGCATGGAAACGGCCGCCGATGCCCTGCTCAAGCGCATCATCGCCGTCGCCAGCGGGGAGCCGGCGCGTAACGAAAGCAACGACGAACGGGCCATCGGCATCTGGAAGCGCGGCGTCACGCTCTGACACTTGCCTTGCCCAGCCCCAGCCC
>NZ_JBJDRF010000055.1:0-35093 GCF_044987305.1 Novosphingobium sp. ZW T3_23 | reverse complement strand
GTCTTTGGCAAAAGCGGCAGAAAATGCTTCGCCACAAGCGCGGGGCCGATCGCATTGACGGCATAGAGCCGCGCCATCCAATCCGGATCCAGATCGCGCAAGGCTTTCTCCGGTCCAAGATCGTCGGCGTGGAGCAATCCGGTGGCCACAATCACCAGGCTTGGCGCCGGCCCGGCTGCCACCCGCGCCGCAGCAGCGGCGATGCTCGCCTCGTCCAGCAGGTCGAGATGGTCGGCCCCGCTTCGCTTCCGCGCGAAACCGTAGACGACGTCGAAGGCCCCTTCCTCCAGCAGCGCCGCCTCGAAAGCCCCGCCGACCCCGCCGGACGCGCCTATGACGACGGCGGAGTTCCGGGCGGCACCGCTCATGCGCGGGTGAACCGCCAGCGGTTTTCGTCGCTCTCGGCGGGATCGAACCGATAGCCGTCGCTGTCGAAGCCGCGCATTCCCTCGACATCGGTGACGTGATGCTCGCAGAGCCAGCGCGCCATCATGCCCCGCGCGCGTTTCGCGTTGAAGCTGATGAAACGTGGGCCGTTCGGGCCGGGCTCGCGGAATTCCACCTCGATCACGCGGACGCCGGGCAACTTGCCGGTGACCGCGGCGAAGTATTCCTGACTGGCAAGGTTGAGCACCACGTTGGATCCTTCTTCCTCAAGCTGCTCCAGCAGGAACTGCGCGATGCGGTCCCCCCACCAGTCCGTCAGGCTCTTGTGGCGCGGAGCCCAGCGGGTGCCCATCTCCAGACGATAGGGCCGGATCGCGTCGAGCGGGCGCAACAGGCCGTAAAGGCCCGAAAGCATGCGGACATGGTCCTGCGCGAAGGCCACGCCTGCCTCATCCAGCGTATGCGCTTCGAACCCGGTGTAGACGTCACCCGCGAAGGCGAACAGCGCCTGACGCTCGGGCAGATCGGGAAAATCGCGAAACCGGTCGGCATTCAGCTTGGCCAGACGCGGCGAGATATGCATCAGCTCGGAAAGCCGCTTCTGCGTAAGGTTCGCCGCCGATTTCGCAAGGCTGGCCGCTTCCTCGGAAAAGTGCGGCGTCGTCACGGCAAGCGGCGGCAGGGCGCGCTCGAAGTCGAGCGTCTTGGCGGGGGAGAGGAGAGCGATCATCGCACGCGCGGTAGCGAGGGCCGGCGATGGCGTCAAACCTCGCCGGCCGCGGGGCTACCGCTGCCGCATGTCGGATCAGCAACGAAGGCTCAACGGGGGCACTTCACCGGATCATTGCGCTTGCAGTAGGGATTGCTGGCTTCCCACTGAGCCCGCGCAGCCTCGTAATCGCGCACGGCGGTTTCGTGCTGGCGTACGGCCTCGCCAAAAGCGGCCTGTTCGCGTTCCTGCCGCGCGGTTTCCGTCGCGATCGTGGCCTCGCGCGCGCGCTGGCGAGCGTTGAAGTCCTCCACTTGCGCCTGCGCCGCCTGCGCCTGCTCCTGGTTCAGCGCCTTACGCCGGGCTTCAGCGTCCGGCCCTTCAGGACGATTGTTGGCCGCCCCGTCCGACTTGGGCGCATCGGGAAGGCCCATGTCCGCCACGCTTTGCGCAATTCCGGGCACGGGCGCAGCAGCAAGGGCCAGAGCGAGCAGGGCAAGTGGGCGTGAGCGTTTCATCGATGGTGTCCTTCTTCGGTCTGCAAGGTCGCTCGGAAATGACATCCTCGCTCTCCCGGCGCCAGTTTGAAGTGAAGCAACGAGCGACGGCCCGGCCCGGTTCCTGCACGATACCGCGTGGCTCTTTGGCCAACCTGACGCTCAAGCCCGAGCGAGCGCTTTCTCGTCGGGCCGCAGGGTCAGCACTCTCACGCCGCCTCCGGTAACGGCAACGGTATGCTCGAACTGAGCGGAGAGTTTGCCGTCCACGGTCCTGACCGTCCAGCCGTCGTCCTCGGTCCGCACCATCCTGCGTCCTTCGTTGAGCATCGGCTCGATCGTGAAGACCATGCCTTCCTCAAGGCGAAGGCCCGTACCGGGCCGACCGAAGTGAAGAACCTCGGGCTTTTCGTGCATTTCGCGGCCGATGCCGTGGCCGCAATAATCGCGCACTACCGAATAGCCGGCCCGCTTGGCGTGACGCTCCACCGCATGGCCGACATCGCCCAGCCGCGCACCGGGGCGAACGGCCCGGATTCCCTGCCACATCGCCTCATACGTGGTCTGCACCAGCCGCCTTGCCTGCGGCGCGACCGCACCGATCATGTAGGTCTTGCTGGAATCGGCGATAAAGCCGTTCTTTTCGAGCGTGATGTCGAAATTCACGATATCCCCCTCGCACACATATTCGTCATGCGACGGGACGCCGTGGCACACGACCTCGTTCCGCGAGCAGTTCAGGACATAGCCGTAGCCATATTGCCCCTTGCTGGCAGGCCGCGCGAGAAGACGATCGACGATCATCTTCTCGACCATGTCGTTGATGTCCATCGTCGATCGCCCGGTGAGCACCTCTCCGTCGAGAAACGAGAATACCGATGCCAGCAGGCGCCCGGCTTCCGCCATGAGTTCGACTTCCTCAGCCGACTTGATCATGGCACGCCCTCACCCGCGATTTCGCCTTGTAGGCGGCCGTCTACGCCCGCATCCCGCAATTCCCGCGCGACGATCTGCTGGAAGGTCAGTTGCGGGTTCAATTCGCAGAGCATGCCAATCCTGATCCAGAACGCCGCCTGCGCATTGATCGAGCGGTAGGACGCCTTGCTCGCCTTGCGCAACTGGTCGTGCAGGTCATCCTCGATGTTGACGATGCCCATCATGGCGCTCCGGATATACGAATCATATATGGTTCATATCGCACACCCGGACAGCCTGCAAGATGTCAGTCATGCGCACGCCGCAGCAGGTAGATGTCCATTATCCAGCCGTTCTCATGGCGCAGTGCGGCGCGGCGATCGACGATCTGCTCTGAAACCTCGCTGAGTTCGCCCGCGATCAGGCACTGCTGAGGCATGGCAAGATAGGCGCCCCACCAGATTTGCAGCCCTTCCATCGGCAGGGTTGCGAAAACGCAGGCGGCATCCAGCATCACCGCCAGCGTGTCCGCGCCCTTGGGCCAGCCCTGTTCGCGCAGCCGTCGCCCGGTGGTGATCGTCACGGGAGCGGCCAGCGTGTTCAGGGCAATGCCATGCGCGGCCGTCAGTGCCTGGAGGCTGGTAATGCCGGGCACGACGTGGATGCGCAGTGTCCGGCCCTCTTGCTGGAGCCGCTCGGCTATCCTCAAAGTGCTGTCGTAAAGCGACGGATCTCCCCACACCAGCAGAGCGAGCACGCCCCCTTGCGGCAGGTGGTTGTCCATCTGCCACGCCCACTCGCGCGCGATGGCCGAATGCCAATCCCCCACGGCATCGAGATAAGGCGGGATCGCCGAGCGTTCGGGCAGATCGAATTCGACCACGCGGGTGATGCCGGTCAGCACTTGCGCGCAGATGGACCGGCGCAGATCGAGCAGATCGGACTTCGCCTCTCCCTTTCGCGGAAGAAGGATCAGGTCCGCCGCGTTCATCGCCCGGACCGCCGCCAGCGTCAGATGTTCGGGATTGCCCGTTCCGATACCGATCAGGTGGAGATCGACACCTCCCGTCATCGGTCCTTATCCACGGCAAAGCGGGAGGCGGCAGATTGCGGCCGGAAGCGACGGTCGTAATTGGCCGCGTAGAGGCTGCTCTCGCCTGTCGCGCCAATCTCCAGGCCCTCGGCATCCATGCCCAGCGCAGGCCCGACAAGGATCAGCGCCGTTCGCTCCATGGTTCCGGCGACCGCTTGCTCGATCCGGTCCAGCGGTGCCCGCACTATGCGTTCGTCGGGCCAGCTTGCGCGCCAGACCACCGCCGCCGGGCAGCCCGCGCCATAGTGCGGTACCAGGTCTTCAACCACCCCAGGCAGGTTGTGGATCGAAAGATGGATCGCCAGAGTGCTGCCCGTCGCCGCGAAAGCGGCCAGGTTTTCGGCTTCCGGCATGGTGCTGGCCCGGCCCGGAGTTCTTGTGAGAACCACCGATTGCGCCAGCCGGGGCACCGTCAACTCGGCCTCCAGCGCGGCGGCGGCGGCAGCGAAAGCGGGCACGCCCGGAGTCACGCTGATCGGGATGCCCAGCGCGCGCAGCCGCCGGATCTGCTCGCCCATGGCCGACCAGATCGACAGATCGCCGGAGTGGAGGCGGGCGATATCGTGCCCCTCGGCGTGAGCCTCGGCTATCGTGGCGATGATCGCGTCCAGATCCATCGGTGCGGTGTTCACGATGCGGGCGCCGGGCGGGCAATGGTCGAGCAGCGCCGTGGGCACGAGCGAGCCCGCATAAAGGCAGACCGGGCTGGACGCGATCAGGTCTCGCCCGCGCAAGGTAAGAAGGTCGGGCGCGCCGGGGCCGGCGCCGATGAAGTGAACGGTCATGTCTGTGCTCCCTGGGCGATGGCGCAAGTGGCCATGCGATCGGACGAAATGCAGCGGGTGACGAGCAGGCAGGCGCCGGAACCGGCTGCCGCCAGCGCAGAGGCTTCGGCTACGCTGCCAGTTCCCCGCACGGCAAGGCTGACTGGAGATTGCGTGAAGGTGCACGCCGCCGCCAGAGCATCCGGCGCGACGGGAATGATGGACAGCCCACGCTCGCGCGCCACCGGTTCCAACAGGCCGAGCTTGTCGGCCGGTGCCGCCAATGCGTCGATCGCGCCGACACGGCGGCAGGCCAGCGCCAAGGCATCGGCCAGCGACGACGGGCTGGCGCCGGACCGAAAACCGAAGCCGGCGACGATCACAAGGTCGCGCTCCACTGCACAAGCGGATAATGCGCCTTCCACCCTCTGCGAGATCCCAGCGGCGCCGCTTGCGACAGTTCGATCCGCAGCAGACTGCCCCCGATCTCCGCATGGGCTGCGGCCAGAAGCGCTTCGGTTTCCAGCGTGACGGCATGGGCGACGATGCGTGTCCCCTCCGGCAGGCACCGGAGCCTGCGCAACAACGCCTCATCCAGTCCTCCGCCCACGAAGACGGCATCGGGGCACGCCTGACCATCGAGCATCTCCAGCGCAGCGCCTTCAACGATGCAAAGGTGATCCGCTCCTAGAGCCGCAGCATTCGCCATCGCTCGTGCCGCGCGCTCCGGATCGGCCTCGAAGCCGATCGCACGCATGTCGCCGTGGGCGAGCAGCCATTCGATGGCGATCGAGCCCGATCCCGTGCCGATGTCCCACAGCAGTTCTCCCGGCCGGGGCGCCAGGGCGGAAAGAGCCAGCGCGCGGATGGGGCGCTTGCTGATCTGGCCGTCATGGGCGAACCACGCGTCATCACGGCCCGAAGCGCGTGCCATGACCTTTCCGGCGCCCGCGCAATCGATGCCCACCGCCACCGGGTGGGAGATCCCGGCAAGAGCGCAGGCCTCGGCGCGCACATGGTGAATACGCTCGCGCGGGCCGCCGAGCGCTTCGAGCACGGAGAGGCAGGATGCGCCGAAACCCTGCTCCACAAGGTAGCCCGCCAGTCCGGCGACGGCTGCACCGTCGCGCAGCAGCACGATCGCCCGCTGCCCCGGCGCCAGACAGGGCCGCAATCGCGCGAGCGGCGCGGCGTGGAGGCCGAGGCAAGAGGTAGCCTCGATCGGCCAGCCCAGCCGGGAAGCCGCCAGCGTGAACGTCGAAGGGCCGGGGTGCGCGATCCATTCGGAAGCGTCGAGCCCCCTGGTCACGACCGAACCTGCGCCGAACCAGAAAGGGTCGCCCGAGGCCAGCAGGACGACGCGGCGCCCCCGCAGCGCCACCAGCCCGCCGAGACCGCTCTCGAACGGCACTGGCCATGTTCGACATTCGGCACTAAGCCCCGGCACCAGGCCGAGATGACGGGCCGCGCCGGTCACGACTTCGGCTTCCGCCAGCGCGGCGCGAGCCACTTCGGACAGGCCCGCCCATCCATCCTCGCCGATGCCGACGATCGTAAGCCATGCCTCTTGGGGAACTTCAGACATGACCCGCGTCCTGATCCTGGGCGGCACGACCGAGGCCAGCGCGCTTGCCGCGACCCTCGCGAGCAACGGTATCGCAGCCACCTTGAGCTATGCGGGCCGGGTTTCTGCGCCCCGGAGCCAGCCTGTGCCGATCCGCATCGGCGGGTTCGGCGGAGCGGCGGGCCTGGTGCGTTACATGGTCGAAAGCGGCACGACGCATCTGGTGGATGCCACCCACCCTTTCGCCGCGACGATAAGCGCCAATGCCGTCGCCGCTGCCGAGGCCAGCGGCATTCCGCTCATCGCGCTGACCCGCAAGCCGTGGCAGCCCGCTCCCGAGGATCGCTGGCACCCGGTTCCCGACCTTGCCGCTGCAGTCGCCGATCTTGCGGGGCCGCCGCGCCGCGTGATGCTCGCGCTGGGCCGGATGCACGTCGAGGCTTTCGCGGCGCAACCCCAGCACCATTACCTCCTGCGCTTCGTCGATGTGCCCGATCGGCCGCCGGGCCTGCCGGATCATCATCTGGTGGTCGATCGCGGACCTTTCACGCCGGAAGGCGACAGGGATCTCCTGCGCAACCACCGTATCGATCTGGTGGTCTGCAAGAACGCGGGCGGCGCGGGCGCCTCGGCCAAGCTGACCGCCGCGCGCGAACTGGGCATTGCCGTGACGATGATCGACCGCCCGCCCCTGCCGCCGCGCCGGGAGGTCGAGAGTGTGGAGGCGGTGCTGGACTGGCTCGGTCATTCAGCCCACCGCGGCGTATAGAGAACCGGCCCTCTCGCCCGCTCGATCAACCGGGTCCGGCTAGACCCGACGATCACCATCGTGCGCATGTCCGCCATTTCCGGCCGCGCCGCGCCAAGCGTCACGACTTTCAACGCCTCCTCCGGCGTGGAAACCGCGCGGGCGAACAGGATCGGGCGCTCCGGCCCGCAGGCTTCCCTCAATATCTCCAGTACCCGCGCGAACCCTCCCGGCCGGGCTTTCGAGCGCGGATTGTAGAAGGCCATGGCGAAGTCCGCCTCGGCCGCCAGGCGCAGGCGGCGCTCGATGAGCGACCACGGCTTGAGATTGTCGGAAAGGTTGATCGCGCAGAAGTCGTGCCCCAGCGGCGCACCCGCGCGCGCGCTGGCGGCCAGCATGGCCGTGATCCCCGGCAGCACGCGGATGTCGAGTTCGCGCCATTCGGGCATTCCTTCCCAAGCCTCGAACACCGCCGCCGCCATGGCGAAGACCCCCGGATCGCCGGACGAGACCACGACGACCTTGCGCCCGCTTGCCGCCAATGTGAGCGCAAGGCTCGCGCGCTCCAGCTCGACCCGGTTGTCGCTGGGATGCAGGCTGAGGCCCTCGCGCGGCTCTATCCGGGCCACATAGGGCCCATAGCCGATCACGTCGGTCGCCTCTGCCAGCGCTGCCTCCACTTCGGGGGTGACGAGCCCCGCGCTTCCCGGCCCCAGTCCAGCCACCGCAAGCCAGCCACTCAAGGCCTGCGCCCCTGTCCATGGATCAGCAGGATCGAGAAGTAGGGCGTCACCGCCTGCGCCTCGCCAAGCCGCGTCACTTTCTGCTCGGCCATGGCGGCGTGTTCCACCAGCCAGGCCTCGCCCTCGCGCCCGGCCGCCGCGACGGCGCGGCGCAGCTTGGCGAGATGGCGCCCGATCTTCATGACCACCAGTGCATCGGTATCGCGAATGCGCCGTGCCAGATCCTCTTCCGGCAAGGTGGCGGTGAGCACCGTGAGCACGTCGTCGCCCCAGGTCATCGGCGCGCCGCAGGCCGTCCAGGCGCCGGACATGCCGGTGATCCCCGGCACCACCCCCACCGGCACGGTTCCGGCGAGGCGGGTATAGAGGTGCATGAACGAGCCGTAGAAGAACGGGTCGCCCTCGCAGAGCACCACCACGTCCTCTCCCGAGCGCGCGAGGCGGGCCAGGTTTTCGGTGGCGCCTGCGTAAAACCGCGAGAGGCAGGCGTTATAGCGCGGGTCATCCAGGGGGATTTCGGTGGTGACCGGGTACTCCATCGCATGTTCGACGGCGTCGTGCCGCAGCATCCCCTCGACGATCCGCCGCGCCTGCCCCGGCCTTCCGGCCTTGCGGAAGAAGGCGACATGGCGCGCCTCCCGCACCAGGCGATCGGCACGAACGCTCAACAGATCCTGCGCCCCCGGACCGAGGCCCACGCCATGCACCGTTCCCAGGGTCATTCCGCAGCGCTCCCGATCGCATTGACGGCAGCCACGGTGATCGCACTGCCGCCGAGCCGTCCCTCGACGATGCAGCACGGCACCGCTCCGGCCCCAGCTCCGGAATCGTGCCGCGCCGCCCAGAGCGCCGCCTTGGACTCCGCCGCGCCGACGAAGCCGACCGGACATCCGATGATCGCTGCCGGTCGCGGGCAGTCCGGGTCTTCGAGCATGTTCAGCAAATGAAAGAGTGCCGTGGGCGCATTGCCGATAGCAACCAGCGCGCCCTGCAACAGTGGCCGCCATAGCTCCAGTGCCGCCGCCGAGCGGGTATTCTCCATGGCGCGGGCGAGGTCGGGCACGGCCGGGTCATGAAGCGTGCAGACCACGGCGTTACCGGCAGGCAGGCGCCCTCGCGTAATGCCCTCGCTGACCATGCGCGCATCGCACAGGATCGGCGCTCCGCCCTCCAGAGCCGCGATCGCCGAACGCGCAAAACCGGGCGAAAAGCGGATGTCGCGCGCGAGTTCCACTAGGCCGGCAGCATGGATCATGCGCACAGCGATGCGCTCCTCTTCAGGGGAAAAACCGCCGAGATCGGCCTCGGCGCGGATCGTCGCAAAGGACTGGCGATAGATGGCAGCGCCATCTCTCTCGTAGGAATAGGCCATCAGCAGGCTCCGAAATGATCGAGAATTCGGTCGGGGGTGAGCCCGGCTAGGGTCGGCGGATCACCGGGACGGGCATCGAAAGCCAGATCGAAGGTGCCGTCCCCGCCCGTCAGCACCACCGCGCTCGGCCGCGAGCGGGCACAGCCCTTCGCGCATCCCGAGACGTGGAGGCGGCCTTCGATATAGGGCGCCAGTCTGCTCGCCAGTTCGCGCGTTTCGACGCGGGACTGAGGGCAGAGCGGCGCTCCGGGACAGGCATCCGTCCGCAGCAACGGATCGCCGCTATCACGAATGAAGCCCTCGACATCGGGGAACGAGGCGGCTTCCGGAACGAGCCGTCGCCACGGCGTAATCCGCAGTGCGACCGCTCCGGTGGCATCCATCAACCGAACCAGAGCCCTGCCCTGCGTCTGCCCGAATGGCACGCCATAGCCTTCGGGCGGCGGTATCGTTGATCGAGAGACGGCAGGCCGATCGGTTCCGCCAGCCCAGTCCGGCAGCGCCGCGCAGTGCCGCGATGCACGGCCTGAGGAGCGCCCTCCGGTCTCAACGAACCAATGCGCAAGATCGCGCAGCCGGTCCACCGCGTTCTCCCGGCGAACGGCCATTCCGGTGTCGCGCCCGTCCAGACGCAGCAGCAAACCGCCGCGCGCCGCGCGCTCGATGCGCAGGTCCGCTGGACAGGCGGCCAGCATCGGCGTTGGACCGGCATCCACTCCGATGCCGAACTTATCCGGTAGCTGGGGGAATTCATCTAGGCGATCCAGCAGTTCCGTCGCGATCGAGCAGGTGTCGTCGCCCTCCAGCCAGTCTGGCGCGACCAGCAGGCTGCGGCGGGTTTCGGCCATGGAATCGCCCTCGACCAGCCCTGCCGCCACCAAAGCGCCCAGCAGTTTCGGCCAGTCGTCTTCTCCGACCCCCCGTATCTGGAGGTTGGCGCGATTGGTGATGTCGATCGCGCCGCTGCCGAAGCGGTGCGAAACGTCGGCCAGCACCTCCACGTCATGGCGGGTCAATCGCGCGAGCCGGGGCTTCACGCGCACCAGGAGCCCGTCGCCCGCCATCATCGGTCGCCAGGCACCGGGGCACCATCCGCGCAAGGCGAAAGCCGTCATCGGCCGCAAGTCCGCCGGATCGGTCGGCCCCTGCCCAGGCGCAAGCCCGGGACACGTCGATACAGGACGCCCATCGCATCATCCCCTCGCGCAGCGACGAAGACCGGGGCTTGCCGACGCATGTCGGTCGGCGCGCAACGACGGGCGGCGCGACGAGCGCCCGTGCCGTGCACCGATGCGGCCCCAGCCACACGGCTTCGTCGCTCACGCGGAGTACCGAGCCATGGCCTATCCCTGGGCCAGGGCAAGAGCGACAGATACGCCGGCAGGTCTCCTGGCTCGCGGGTCGAAGCGCGATGCTCGGCCTTCCCGGTTGCGCGGCTTGCGCGCGTTCCAGTGGCCGGCTTCCCTATGGAAGCCCCGGCATCTTGCTCACCGCTTACAGTTGCAGGGACAGCCCCGGATTCGAGGGCAAAGCCCCCTCACCGCGTTCCCTATTAAGCCTCTCGCGAGGCACCGGCGCGATCTTGCCCGCCGATCCTGTTCGAACCGACGGGCTCCGGCGCGCTAACCCAAGCGATACCGATGCGCAAGAGCGGGCAAGGTGCGATATAGCCCCGTGCAGCCCCAGCCGCACCGCTTCAGCGATAGGTGAGCCGGGGAAAGAACGATCCCCGTCCTTCGGGCAGGAGATCCAGCAAGCCCCAGACCGGATCGAGCGCATCGAGCGCGCGGTGATGCTGGCCCGGCTCCTCCGGGGCATAGACCAGTTCGCCGCCCCAGAAGTGCCTCACCGTCCCGCCTTCCTTGCGAAAGACGTTGATCATCGGCTCATCCCAGTCCGTTCCGGCTTCGTAGCCACGTTCGTCGCGCATGGGCTGGGAGACGCCGGCGGTGTTGCCGAAGTAGTCGTTCGTGTAGCTGTTGCCCTCGGCCGAAAGGAAGCGAAGGTGCGGCCAGCGTCGCTCCCTCGCCCAGGCGACCAGCCGTGACAGCGGTGAACGGGCCACGACGTAGAAGGGCACGACCTGCCCGACATGCCTGGCTGCTCCGTCCAGGCCGTCGAGCAGATGCGTGCATCCCGTGCAGGGTTCGTCTCGCTCCGGCCCGAACATATAGCTGTAGAGGATCAGGCTGGGCTTTCCCTCAAAAAGCTCGGATAGCCGCACCCGCTCTTCCCGCTGGTAAAGGTCGAGCCGTGTGAAGAGGTAGTCTTCGCTGATCGCGCCGCCCGGAGGCAAGGCGCGACGCAGGGCGGCAACGGCTTCCACCTGACGGCGCAGCGCCATCTCCGCA
This sequence comes from Novosphingobium sp. ZW T3_23, assembly GCF_044987305.1. Classification (NCBI taxonomy): domain Bacteria; kingdom Pseudomonadati; phylum Pseudomonadota; class Alphaproteobacteria; order Sphingomonadales; family Sphingomonadaceae; genus Novosphingobium; species Novosphingobium sp. ZW T3_23. The sequence goes on along the minus strand of NZ_JBJDRF010000055.1, from coordinate 23,950 downwards.
TCGAGCAAGGCGTTGCGCGCCCGCCGATATTCGGCGCTTTCGTTCGGATAGCTGAGGTGTTCCATGTCCGGCCTCCTGCTCCATGCCTGAACGCGCTGGAGGCCGAAGAGTTCTCGCCGCACGCGTAGGGCTTCGGGAAAACCCGCGAGGCGGCAAGCCCTGCGAAAGTGCACAGCTTGCGCAAGTCCCTGAGGCTGCTGAGATCCCTGCCGCGAAACCGACCGCAACCTGTCATGAAACCCGCCTAGCCGCCGTGCATATCCTGATAGTCATTCACGAACACCAAGGATGCACATGCCGACCTCGAACACTGGAAGCACCCTTTCGCGGCGCGGGCTGATCCGTGCCGGCACCGGCCTTGCGGTGGCGAGTGGCGCGCTCGGCACCCGTCCCCTGCTTGCGGCCGCGAAAGAAGCCGAGCCTCGCCGCAAGCCGCTGGTCATCGCCCACCGTGGCTGCTCGGCGCTGAGGCCGGAACACACTCTGGCCTCCTATGCCAAGGCGATCGAACAAGGCGCTGATTTCATCGAGCCGGACCTGGTCTCGACGCGCGACGGCGCCCTCATCGCCCGTCACGAGAACAACATAGCCGAAACCACCGATGTCGCGATCCGTCCCGAGTTCGCCAGCCGCCGGGCCACCAAGATCATCGACGGCGAGACGATCTCCGGCTGGTTTACCGAGGATTTCACGCTGGCGGAGATCAAGACCCTGCGCGCCGTAGAGCGGCTAGGTGCCATGCGGCCGGAAAGCAAAAGCTACGACGGGCAATTCCAGTTGCTCACGCTGGAGGAGATCGCCGATTTCGTGGCTGCGGAATCCGCCGCGCGCGGCCGCATCATCGGGCTGATCCCAGAGATCAAGCATTCCACCTATTTCACGAAAATCGGCCTGCCGCTAGAGCAACGCTTCCTCGATCGGGTTGCGGCCAGCCACTATCTCTCCACTGCCCCGGTGATCGTCCAGAGCTTCGAGGTGGCCAATCTGAAATGGCTCCGTCCCCGCATCGCCGCCTATCCCAAGCTGCAACTCCTGCAACTCACTGTGCCGCTGGACGTGCGCCCGCCCGACGTCGCGGCAACCGGCGGCACCTTGACTTACGCACAGATGCACAAGCCTGCCGGTCTGGCCGACGTGAAAGCCTATGCGGACTGGATATCGCCAGCCCTCCAGGGCGTGATCCCCTACGGCGACGCCTCCGGCAAATCCGGCCCACTCGGCCGGCCCACATCGCTGGTCCGGGACGCCCATGCAGCAGGTCTGCTCGTTTCCACCTGGACGGTGCGGCCCGAAAACGCCTTCCTCCCGACTGACTTCAGGGGCGCGGGGAACGAAGCGGCGCGCCAGGACAAGGCCTGCATCGACCTGCTCCGCCGCTACATCGACGCAGGGGTCGATTCGTTCTTCACAGACGATCCCGGGCTCGGCCGGATCGCCGTCGATAGCTCAACCTGAGCGACCCGGCCGGTTCGGGATCGTCCGACGATCGGGCGCATGGTATCATGTCGACTTTCCGGGAGCGTCGCCATGGCCATCACCATCACCGCCTTCGAAGATTCGCCCGACCGCGGGCAGGGTCTTGCCCGCGACATGCGCGTGCGCTGGGCGCTGGAAGAACTCGAATTGCCCTATGATGTCAGGCTGCTCTCGTTCGCGGCGCTGAAGCAACCGAACCACCTTGCGCTCAACCCCTTCGGGCAGATTCCAAGCTTCGAGGAAGAAGGTCTGGTCTTGTTCGAATCGGGAGCCATCGTTCTTCATCTTGCCCGCAACCATCCCGGAATCCTGCCCGAAGCGGCAGACGCGCGGGCGCGGGCAGAAGCCTGGGTCTTTGCCGCGCTCAACACGGTGGAGCCACCCATCGTCGAGTGCACGATGGCCCTCCTGCTCGAACGCGACCAACCGTGGCAGAAGGCCCGGCAGCCGATGCTCGACCGCAGGGTGCACGACCGATTGAGCCAGCTATGCGCCCGGCTCGGTGACGCCGAATGGTTGGACGGCGGTTTCAGCGTCGGAGACCTGATGATGGTGACCGTCTTGCGCCGCCTGGCCGCAACGTCGTTGCTAAGCGATTTCCCGGCACTTTCGGCCTACATCGCGCGCGGCGAAGCGCGTCCGGCCTACCAACGCGCGTTCGCCGACCAGCGCGCGGTGTTCGAGGCGGCCAATGCGGCTCGACCGATCGACCGCCCGGCCACATCCCCCGCGCCGCCTGAGCTTGGATAGACGCGATTCCCAACCGCTTATAGCCGCATGGTCACGACCAGACTGGCTCGAACTCCATCGAGCACGGCGAAGGTTTACGCTGATTCCACCCATTGCCTGACATTATCCTGGCGTTTCCGCCTATAATGTATGTTGGAATAGGTTCGGCTGGCCGATCTGCGCCACCACGGCGTGTTTCCCAAGGCCGTCGTGTTGGTTGCGATTTGTTGACGAAAGCCGGTTAATGCATGTGCTTCGATGGGGGTATGGCCCCGGGAAGCGAGTAGGGATCGCGAATGCTTAACGGCCACAAACTGGCAGGTCACCGAGGTGTGGTGGCGATCGTAGGTCTGCTCGGGCTGACGCTCGGGGGATCGGCCGCGCTGTTCGTGACCTCGCAATCCATGGATCGGATTGCCGCCGACCGGCAGCAAGAGCAGGTCGAGAAGACAGTCGCCCGCACGCTCCAAAGCGCTGCCGAACAAGCGGCAGCCACCAGCGCGCGACTGGAACCCGCCCGCAGGATCGCGGCGCTGGGACCGGACGAAGCGGCCAACTGGCTGGACAGCGAACTGGGCCGCCCTGCCGTAGCCAGCGAGCCGACCAGAGCCGTGGCTATCGTTACCCGCTCGGGCGCGATCTACGGCTATACGCGCGGCGGCCGGGCCGACGCCAACGATCTGGAGGAAATTCGCGATGCTGCTGGCGGACTGGTTAATGCCCTGCCCCCCGTCAATAGCAAGACCGCGCCTGGCGCAAAGGCAGATCTGGCATCAATCCACCGTGTCCCCGTCGTCGCTGCCGCATCGCGCATCCCGGCCTCCGGAGAACCGTTGACGCTGGTCACCATTACCTATCTCGACGATCCCATGCTCAACCGCTGGGCCGGTACGCTGATGCTCGACGGTTTCACCGCGCTGAGTCCTCGCGAAGCCACGTCGCCGAGCGTGCGCAGCGTCAAACTTTCCGCGGCGGACGGCACGCTTCTGGGCAGGCTCGCCTGGCATCCGGCGCGGCCCGGCGAAGCGATCCGCAAGTATGTAATACCGGCCACCCTGGCGATCGGTGCCGCCGTCCTCGGCCTGTTTCTGATGCTGGCTCAGCGTGCCAGCAATCTTGAAGACGAAGCGGACTCCAATTCGCGGCGCGCGCGATATCTCGAACTCTTCGATCCCGTCACCGAACTGGTGAACCGCGCAACCTTCATCAAGCAACTGGAACAGATCGCCGGTTCGCAAGCCTGCAGACTGATCCTGCTCGACATCGACGATTTCAGCGCGATCAATGAAGAACTCGGCCACCGTGCCGGAGACCAGGTGATCCGTGATTTCGGGAAGCAGTTGCTCAAGGAGTTTCAGGGATCGCAATGCCTTGTGTCTCGCCTCGATGGCGACGAGTTCGCCGTGCTGATCGTCGGAAGCTCAGACATTTTCGAGCTTGGCCCGCGCTCGACCGGCACAACGGTCACACGGGAAACGCGGGACGGCGAAACCGTTTCGGTTACCATCTCGGCCGGCATCACCGCCGCTCCAGAGCATGGCCACACCGCCAGCGAACTCATGCGCCATGCCGACATTGCGCTGGGAGCTGCGAAAGCAGCCGGCCCGGCCCGCCATGTCGTCTACGACCCGGCTCTCGGCGAAGCCTTCAAGAGCCGCAAAGGCCTTGAGGCTCGCATGAAAAAAGCCATCGAGGATGAAGGCTTCGAACTGTTCTATCAGCCGATCATCAGCCTGCGCACGATGAAGCCTGCCGGGGTGGAGGCGTTGCTACGCCTGAAGCGCGGCGCAAAGGATACGCCTGCCGTGTTCGTCCCCGTCATCGAAAAGCTCGGCCTGATGCCGCAACTTGGCGCATGGATCATCCAGCAGGCCTTCCGGGACAGCCGCCGCTGGCCGGAGCTGCGCACTTCGATCAATCTCTCGCCGCTGCAACTTGAAAATCCGGCCCTGCTCGATCAGATCGACTTCAACCGCGCCCGTTTCGACGTCGCGCCGAAATCCATCGGTTTCGAGATCACCGAGGGCGTCCTGCTCAACAAGTCGCCTACGGTGCATGCCAACCTCCAGGGTCTCCGCGATCGGGGTTACATCATCGCCCTGGACGATTTCGGCACCGGCTACTCCTCATTAAGTTACCTGTCGGAATTCGAAATCCATCGGCTCAAACTGGACCAAAGCTTCGTGCGTGGCGGCCGACTGATCGAACGGCGCAGCGCCACATTGATCCAGGGCGTGATCGACCTCTGCCACAAGCTGGACATCGACGTGGTGGCCGAAGGCATTGAGGAAATCACCGAAGCCGCCACCTTGCGCAAGTGGGGTTGCGACTTCGCGCAAGGCTACCAGTTCGGCAAGCCTGCGCCGGCGCGGATTGCGGCGCAAAATTTGATCACCCTCCAGAACAATGCCGCCGCTATCGTCGACTATCGTACAGGCGAGCCCGTCCTCGGCGTAGTTTGAGTCGGAACGGCTTCGTCCGCTCCCTTTTCAACAATGATACATTTTCGAGCAGTTACCGCTTGTCGAAATCCGGTCGAGACATATTCTGCCGATAGAACATCTCAAATTGACAAAGCAATTGGGAGAGGTCGCATGATCGAGGAGCGAGCATGTGAAGCTGAAGCAGGCCAAAGCCTCTGCGGGAAAATTTCGCTCGCCGGCTGGGTGTTGGGAAGTGTCGGAAGTTTTATCTGCTGGTGCATTCTGGGCAATGCCTACCAAGCCTGGGTGCATCTTTAGAGCAGTTGATCCGATTGCATGGGATAAACTGCTCTAAGCTCACGGTTTGTCGCATTTTCCAGGTCATCAGATGATTTCCATCTGATTGGAAAATGCTCTAGTAGGATCCCTTTGCCAGTAGCACGGCGGGAAGCGTCTTCGCCAGTAACCAAAGGTCGAGGCCCAGACTTTTCCGCCTCACGTAGGCGACGTCCATCGTAACCCGCTGGTGGTAGGACGTATCGCTTCGGCCGCTCGTCTGCCAGATACCTGTAAGGCCGGGACGGACGCGGCAGTAGTGCTCAAAGTAGTACCCATACTTATGAACCTCCTGTTCGACGATTGGCCTTGGTCCGACGAGGCTCATTTCACCTGACAACACGTTCAACAGCTGCGGAAACTCGTCCAAACTGAGTTTACGCATAAGGCCGCCCAGTGGGGTTACGCGTGGATCGTCCCGCAATTTGTGCGTCGCCTCCCATTCGCGCCTCGCGGCGGGAGAAGCCCGAAGATGGGCTTCAAGAATAGCATCCCCATCCACCCGCATGGTTCGGAACTTCAAGCAGTGAAAGTACCGCCCGCGATGGCCAATCCGGCGATGCGAATAGAAAATTGGCCCAGGATCGCTGATGAACGTCGCCAAGACAAGCAATGCGAGAAACGGTATCATGAAACAGAGTATTGATAGAGCAGCCACCAGATCGAACATGCGCCAAGCGATGGCTTCGCCCGCCGTGATGATCCTTGGCACACCTGGACGAACCACATTCAATTCGGGATTGAAATCCGACAAACTGGTCGTTGGCGAAAAGCCGACACGCCTAGATAGCCTCGATGCTTGAATGTTCCCCATGCCTTCCCCTGTCGGGCCAGTCAGCCCCCTTAGTCCTTCGTTAACGAGGAACTACCAGCAGCGTCTTCGCGGCTGCAACATGAAAATCTTCCAACTTGGATACTTTACTAATAATCCAGTTCGAATTGGCGATATTATCACCTAAGTAAAAATTGCTATTTATCGAAACCTATCCCTCTACATCCGATATAGCATCGATTCTGGACGCTTCGTCTGTTGACCGAATTTTGGTACCTATATGCAGCTTCGTCCAAGTTTGCGGAGCGCAATTCGATCGTTCCAGTTAGGCTGGAACCGTTCAAGCGCCCTTGCCGATTAAAGATTGACGGAAGACTTCGCCAACTCGGCGGCATCTTCGGCAGGTAAGATGACGGGCGCTGCTAAGGTCAGCCAATCTGGGTAGACGAGCACAGGTAAGGTCGTGTTCGTCATAATATCAGCGGAGTTCACGAACCTTGGCTTTCATGTTCACTGCCGGTGTCTTGTTGCTGGACCGGAGAATCCTGCATCGTCAGATGCAAGCCGCACTGCGACTAAGACCTCGCGAGGCAGACAACGAACGTAGAACTCCGCTCCAGATCGCGCTCGAACGCCTCTTTTCCAGCAATGGCATCTCTTCGGCCGCCCTATGAATACCGCTGCCATGAGTAACGGAGGTTTGCGGCAATTCCGACAGCGCGGAGGGTTGGCGCTTTTCGCATTCACGGCCCGCGCCTTGGAACAGGCCGCAACCCTGGTCATGACGCTGCTTGCGGCTCGCTTTCTGATGCCGGCCGAGTTCGGGGTGTTCACTCTCGCAAATGTCTTCGTAATACTTGTTCAGACGCTTACCTATACCGGTGTTTTCCAGTTCATCCTCGCCGCAAAAGGTGACGAGGATAAAATCGTATCGACGGGATTCTGGTTGATCGTGCTCCTGGTCGGCACCGCATCCCTTGTCCTGGCTGCGGCGGCCTATCCATTGCAATGGCTGTTTTCGACGCCCGATCTCGGGCTTGTGCTTGTGCTGCTGGCACTTGCCCAACCGGCCGCAGCGCTCGTTGCTTGGTCATCCGCGACACTGCTGAGACGCCGTGAAGTAGCTCGCAACTTCCGCTTCGTCTTCCTCGAAAATCTCGTGGCGCTCGTGAGCGGCGCATTGCTGCTGTGGTACTGGCATTCTCTCTATGCGCTCGTAGCGGCGCGCTATGCTCGGATCGCATTTGGAGCAGCGCTATTCATGCTGGGAGGGCGAACCTGGCCAAATCCCGGGTTCAACGTTGCCCTGGCGCGAAAGGCAGCGGTTTTCTCCAGCAATCTCTATGGCTCGCGTTTTCTCGCCTTCCTGTCACGCTATTCCGGCGACGTCCTTCTCGGGCTGTTCCACTCGACAGCCGACGTAGGTCTCTATCGGTTCGGGAACAGAGTCGCGACTGGCGCAACGGACATCCTCAGCCAGCCCATGAGCAACTTCGCATCAACCCAGTTCGGAAGCGCCGCGCGTCAAGAACAGGACCTCGCGCCCGTACTTGCCCGTCTCTCAGGTACAATCGCACTACTCACGGGAATGGTTGGTGCGGTCATCATAGTTTTCGGTGAACCTGTAGTCTCGGCTCTGTTCCAACCTTCTTATCTCGCAGCCATGGTCGTCACTTATGCCATGGGACTGCGAGGCGTGGCAGGCGTCGGTCAGATGCTGGTCGAACCCGTCTTCGCCGCGCTCGACCGCACGTCATGGGTGATGGCTTACAACTTCATCACGGCCATCGCCTCGATCGCGGCCATCGTTGCTGCCGCCCCATTTGGCATCGAAGTGCTGGCCTGGTCTCAGGCGGGGGTCGTTTTCCTGAGCACACTCTGGGCCTTCCACCTGATCCGATGGAAAGGTGGCGTTCGCGTGGGCGAAGCCGTGCGGAACTTCATATTGGCCTGTCTGCTCACCCTGATTTTCGGACTGGCCCTTCTCGCCGTGAAGCACAGCGATCTTACCGCCATCGCCAGCTCCGTCGGCATGACATTGGCAATTTACCTCTCCGCTTCAGCCGTCCTGGCGCTGGCGGTGCTTTTTCTCGGCGCCCGCTGGCGCGTCTTCAGCCTAGACGCATTTTCCGGCTGAAAAATGATTAGGGGATATCAAGCGATGAATGCGGACATCGGAACGCTTATCATGGAACGCCAACCCAAGTGCCTAAGCGCACGGCAGCAGGGTCTTTGAACCGGTGGCCGGTATCGATATCAACGGTAAGTTCTTGAGCGCCCCGCTTAACGGCGTTCATCGAACTGCCGCACACTATAGCGATCAATTGATCAGCCGGATGGCAAACGAACACCTTGTACGTCTGTTGGCGCCGCTTCATTCGAAATCCATAGATGGGTTCCCAAATCTCGCTCCCAAGCGCGTGAAGGGGCTGCTGGGAACCGGTCAGGGATGGGAGATGGTGACCCTACCCAGGCATGCCTCGGGGAACCTGCTCGTCAACTTCTGCAACCTCGCACCGTTGCTTCACCAGAACAGCCTGGTCATGATCCACGATGCCCAGACCTTCCTTTATCCCGACGACTATTCGGGGCGACAAGCGATTGCTTATCGGCGCATGCTGCCGTGGATCGGACGTCGTGCGCGGCGCATTCTTACGGTTTCCGAGTTCGCTCGGCGCACCCTTGCAGCGCATGCCATTGCCGATCCCGACAAGATAGACGTCGTGCACAATGGCACGGATCACCTGCTTCAACCCGAGGCCTGCGGCGAAATCCTTAAGCGTCTCGGGCTGGATCAGGGGAGCTACGTTCTCGCTATCGGGACAGCCAAGCGCTACAAGAACCTGCATCGGGTGTTCGAAGCGCTCCGAGAGCCGCTGGCCGGACCATGCCCATTGGTCGTGGCTGGCGGGCCGGACGCAAGTGCCTATCGAGAGAAAGGATGGCAGCCGCCCGAGGGAACCATATTTGCCGGCTTCGTTTCCGACGCTGAACTACGTGCCCTTTACGAAGGGGCTGCCGTCTTCGTCTTTCCGTCGCTCACCGAGGGCTTCGGGCTGCCCCCGGTCGAGGCCATGCATTGTGGAACTCCGGTCGTCACCACGCGCGCGGGCGCCATGCCGGAAGTATGTGGAGACGCTGCCCTGCTCGTGGACCCGAACCATCCCGGCGCATTCCGAAAGGCGATCGAAGCCGTTCTCGATGATCCGGAACTGCGGCAGGAACTGAAAAGGCGGGGCCGCATAAGGGCTGCGCAACTTACATGGAACAAGGCCGGTGAACGGCTCCAGGCGGTCATTTCCAGTCTTCTTCAGGAACCGCCACGATCTCCACGCTTCGGCGCTCGCGGTCGATCGTGAAATGCCTGCCACCTGTCTGCCAGGACAATGAATTCGCGTCGGGCGCCGCCCAGTCCGGAACAGTCATTTCAGCGCCTTGCTCATTCAGCCATCGCAGGTCGGAATGAAGGCGCGCAAACTTTGCCGGATCGGACGCCCGCATCGCCGCCAGCCCGGCAACGTGGTCTTCAAGCTCACGATCCCGGTTCGTCCAATCCACCCAGCCGATGGCGTTGTCCTGACAGTACGCGTTGTTGTTGCCCTGCTGTGTACGCCCGAACTCATCCCCAGCGGTCAGCATGATCGTTCCCGTGGATGCGAAAAGCGATTCCAGCAGCGCCTTGAGATCGGCGCGGCGGGCCGCCGCTATCGCGGGATCATCCGTCTGGCCTTCGGCGCCATTGTTCCAGCTGAAGTTCTCTACATGGCCGTCGCGATTCTGTTCGCCGTTCGCCCCGTTATGCCGCTGTTCATAGGAAACGGTATCGGTCAGCGTAAAGCCATCGTGCGAGGCGATAAAGTTGATGGATCGGCACCACGCTTCGTCGCCCGTAGAGCCGAATACGTCGTTGGATCCTGCCAGCCGCGTGGCCAAAGTGCCGATACTCTGGTGGCCGCGCCAGAACTGGCGCAGATCGTCACGGAAACGATCGTTCCATTCGAACCAGTTGCTTGGAAAGTTGCCGAGCTGGTAGCCCCCCGGCCCGATGTCCCAAGGCTCGGCTATCATCACGCGCGTAGAAAGGATCGGGTCTGCCGCGATCTCTCTGAAAATCGGGGCCTGCGGATCGAAACCGGGTCCGCGCGCCAGAACGGGGGCAAGATCGAACCGAAAGCCGTCGATGCCGCAACTGACCACGAAATGACGCATGGCATCCAGCGTCAGGGCTCGGACCGCAGGGTTCGCGAAATCAAGCGTGTTACCACAGCCGGTATCGTTGATGAGCGTGCCGTCGGGTGCATGGGAATAGGCTGCGTTGTCCAACCCCCGAAGCGAAACCACGCCGCCGTCCACGTCGCTTTCGCCTGTGTGGTTGAACACCAGATCGAGCAGCATGCCGATGCCATTGGCATGAAGCGCCGCCACGGTTTCGCGAAGTTCGGCAATGCCGCCGGGGCAAAGGCCGGGATCGAGCGCCATCATGGCGATCGGGTTGTACCCCCAGGCGTTGACAAGCCCGAGCGGTGGCAGGTGGCGTTCGTCGATCCAGGCGACGACCGGCATCAGTTCCACCGCTGTCACCCGCAGCTTCTTCAGATGCGCCACCACGGCCGGATGGGCGAGAGCGGCTACGGTACCTCGCAAGGACGCGGGCACTTCCGGGTGAAGCCACGTAAACGCACGCACGTTGACTTCATAGATCAGCCCGCCCGGCGTAAAGTGTGGAGGCTGCAACGCCACCGGGTCTGCCGTTGCGGAAACCACGGCCTTGGGTACGATATCGGCGGTATCCACGCCGAAATGGCGAAGTCGGGGATCCTGTACGAAACGACTGTCCAGTTCGGTCGCGTAAGGATCGACGAGCAACTTGGTTTCATCGAACCAGAGCCCCCGTTCCGGTGCCCAGGCACCCGTCGCGCGATAGCCGTAGTGCGTGCCGGTTCGGTCGCCGGGCGGGTCCAGAAACCAGTTCGGCCCATCCCGCGTCATGGCATGGCGCTCTTCGCCGGCTTCCGAAAACAGGCAAAGCCAGACTTTTTCCGCAAGGGGGCTGCGCACCGCGAAACGGGTTTGTCCCACCCCGATCGAAATGCCCAGCCGTGTCATGCTCTCAGCGCGCGATAGAGGTCGGCATAGGCCTGACCGCTTGCCTTCCACGAAAAGTCGCATTTCATCGCGTTCTTCTGAACGGCCAGCCATTGCTCCGGGCGATCGTAGAGATCGACGGTGCGGGTGAGCGCTGCCGACAGGGCATCATAGTGCACACCGTCGAACTGAACGCCGGTGGCGACGCCGGCAGCCAGCGCTGCGGGATTTGCGTCGATCACCGTATCGGCCAGTCCTCCCGTCCGTGCCACCACAGGAACGCAGCCATAGGCGAGGCCGTAGAGCTGGGTCAGGCCGCAAGGCTCGAAGCGCGAAGGCACGAGAATGGCGTCGCCGCCGCCCTGCATACGATGGGACAGTGCCTCGTCATAGCCGATGCGCACGGCGATCCTGCCCGGATGGCGCGCGGCCGCCTCTTGAAAAGACTGCTCCATCGCCGCGTCACCCGATCCCAGCAGAGCCAGCCTTCCGCCGAGGCCGACCAGATGGTCGAGCACGTCCAGCAGGACGTCCATTCCCTTTTGCCAGGTCAGTCGGGTGATAACGATGAACAGCGGACCGTCATCCGCGTCCAGCCCGAATTCGGCTTCCAGCGCGCGCTTGTTTGCCACCCGCCGATCCAGCTTGCGTGCATCGTAGCGGACAGGGAGCGCCGGATCCTTCGCGGCGTTCCAGGTCGCGGCATCTATGCCGTTGAGAATGCCGGAAACCGCGCGGCCTCGTGCCACGATCAGGCCCTCCAGCCCCATGCCGAAGGCGGCGCTGCGGATTTCGCGCGCGTAAGTGGGGCTGACCGTGGTCACCGCATCCGCGCAGGCCAGGCCGGCCTTCAACATGCCGATGCCGCCATGATACTCGACGCCGTCGATCGACCAGGCCTCCGCCGGAAGGCCCAGGCGTGGGAAGACCTCGGCGCCGAACCAGCCCTGGAACGCCATGTTGTGAATGGTGACGACCGAAGGCACCCGCCCGGCCTCGCCGCCGAGAGGCGCGAAGCGGAGGTAGGCGGAGGCCATCGCCGCCTGCCAGTCATGCGCATGGACGAGGTCGAACCGCAGCGCCTTGCCCCGGCTGGCCATCGCCCCTCCGGCCAGATCGGCGGCGGCACGGCCGAGGGCCGAAAAGCGCTGCCAATTGTCCGCCCAGTCCTGCCCTGCCGCATCGGCATAGGGTGCTCCATCGCGCGCATAGAGTGCCGGGGCATCGAGTACGAGCAGCGGATAGCCGTCGAGCTTGCCTGCCAACAGCCTGGCCGGAACGCCCAGAAGCGAATCCCATGCATGCACCGCCCGCGCGCGGCCGAGCGCCTTCAGCACCGTGGGATAACCGGGCAAGAGCGTGGTCATCTCCACGCCGTGTCCCGCAAGCGCAGCGGGCAGCGCGCCGACGACATCGGCGAGCCCGCCGGTCTTGACCAGCGGCACGGCTTCGGAAGCTACGGAAAGGACTTTCAACGACATTCCCTTTTCAGGCGGATCACGTCAGGGCCCTACAGGCCCAGGCGATCGATCATCGGCTTGGTGATCAGGCACACGCCATTGTCGGTGCGGCGGAAGCGGCGACCGTCGAGTTCGGGATCCTCGCCCACCACCAGCCCTTCCGGGATGCGCACGCCGGAATCGATCACCACGCGCGAAAGACGGGCATGGCGTCCGATGTTGCAGTAAGGCAGGATTACCGCCTCATTGACCTCGGAAAAGCTGCCCATCTTCACGCCGGTGAACAGCAACGATCGCCGCGCCAGCGAGCCGGAGACGATGCAGTCCTGGCTGATCAGCGAGGAAATCGCCTGCCCGCGCCGCCCTTCCTCGTCATGGACGAACTTGGCCGGGGCGGCGACGACGGTGTCGGTCCAGATCGGCCAGTCGCGGTCGTACATGTCGAGCTTGGGTACGGTGTCCGTAAGGTCGAGATTGGCTTCGAAATAGGCGTCCACCGTGCCGACGTCGCGCCAGTATTCCTCGATTTCCTCGGCGGCGCGGATGCAGGAATTGGTGAAGCGGTGGGCCTGCGCCTTCCCGTGCTTGACGATGTAGGGGATGATGTCCCCACCGAAATCGCGCCTGGAATCCGGATCGGCGGCATCTCGGCGAAGCTGCTCGAACAGGAACTCGGTGTCGAAGACATAGATGCCCATCGATGCCAGCGCATGGTCGGGATCGCCGGGGATCGAAGGCGGATTTTTCGGCTTTTCGAGGAACGAGGTGATAACGTCGTTCTCGTCCACGTGCATCACACCGAAGGCCGTCGCATCCTTGCGCGGCACCACCAGGCACCCCACGGTGACGTCCGCGCCAGAATTGACGTGCTGTTGCAGCATCAATTCGTAGTCCATCTTGTAGATGTGATCGCCCGCCAGGATGACCATGTACTTCGGCGTGTAAGAGGCGATGATGTCGATGTTCTGGAACACCGCGTCGGCCGTGCCCTCGTACCAGAGCAGTTCGGAAATGCGCTGGCTGGCCGGCAGGATGTCGAAGCTTTCGTTGCGTTCCGGCCGCATGAAATTCCAGGCGCGGTTCATGTGCCGGATCAGGCTGTGCGCCTTGTATTGCGTGGCGACGCCGATGCGGCGGATGCCCGAGTTGATCGCGTTCGAAAGCGCGAAGTCGATGATGCGGCTCATGCCGCCGAAATAGACCGCGGGCTTGGCGCGATTGTCGGTCAGTTCGGCCAGGCGGCTGCCGCGTCCGCCGGCAAGCACATAGGCCATGGCATCACGCGCGAGTGGCGATCCGGTCGGCGTCCTCATTGCACTCTCTCTCCTTCGTATCGCCGTCTCAGCCTGCATATTCCAGCATGATCGTCGCCAGGGGGGGCAGCGTCACGGTGGCTTGACCGTCCGAAACCGTCACTTGCCCCAGATTGCCCTTGCCGGTTCCTCCGTAGTGCGGAGAATCGCTGTTCAGGATCTCGTTCCACTTGCCGTTGCACGGCAGCGGCAGTCTATAACCCGTGTGTATAGCCGGGGTCATGTTGGAGATCACTGCCACGGGCCTTGCGCCCTCCGCCCTGCGCAGCCATGCGAAGACGGAATTGGCGGCATCGTCCACCACCAGCCATTCGAAGCCGTTCCCGTCGCAGTCTCCGCCGTGGAGCGCGGGCTTTTCGCGATAGACGCGGTTGAGATCCTTCACCAGATTGCGGATGCCTTCATGGGCAGGGGCATCGCGCAAGTCCCAGTCGAGCGCGCGCTCCTCGCTCCACTCGCGGCGCTGGGCGAATTCCTGCCCCATGAACAGCAGCTTCTTGCCCGGATAGCCCCACATCATGCCGTAATAGGCGCGCAGGTTCGCGAACTTCTGCCAGTCGTCGCCGCTCATCTTGTTCAGCAGCGACCCCTTGCCGTGAACCACTTCGTCATGGCTGAGCGGCAGGACGTAATTCTCGGAAAAGGCGTACATCAGGCCGAAGGTGATGTCGTTGTGATGATAGCGCCGGTGCACCGGATCGCGCGCCATGTAGCGCAGCGTGTCGTGCATGAAGCCCATGTTCCACTTGAAGCCGAAGCCCAGCGAGGTCGGCTGGCCGCCGTCCTCGACATCATAGGCGGGCTGGGTGACGCCCGGCCAGGCGGTCGATTCCTCGGCGATGGTGAAGACGCCGGGATGCTGGCCATAGAGCGCGCGATTGGTGGCCCGCAGGAAGTCCACCGCTTCCCAGTTCTCACGCCCACCCTGTGCATTGGGGATCCACTCCCCTTCCTTGCGCGAATAGTCGCGGTAGAGCATCGAGGCCACGGCATCGACGCGCAAGGCATCCACGTGATAGCGATCCGCCCAGAACAGCGCATTGTTGACGAGGAAGCTCTGCACCTCGCGCCGGCCGAAGTTGTAGATCAGCGTGTTCCAGTCCGGCTGGAAGCCGAGGCGCGGATCCTGATGCTCGTAGAGGGCGGTGCCGTCGAAGCGGACGAGGCCGTGATCGTCGGTGGGGAAATGGGCGGGCACCCAGTCGAGGATCACGCCGATCCCGGCCCGGTGCGCGCCGTCCACGAAGCGGGCGAAGCCGGCGGGCTCCCCGAACCGCGAACTGGGCGCGTAGAGCCCAGTCGTCTGGTAGCCCCACGATGGATCGTAGGGATGCTCGCTGATCGGCAGGAATTCGATATGGGTGAAGCCCATCTCGACCACGTAGGGGATCAGGCGGTCCGCCAGATCGTCCCAGTTGAGGAACCAGTTGAAGCGGTCGCGCTGCCACGAGCCGGCGTGGACCTCATAGATCGAGACGGGGACCTTCCGGGGATCGACTTTGGCCCAATGCGCACGGTGCGCCTCGTCGCCCCAGTCGAGCTTGGCCGGATGCGCCGTCATCGAGGCGGTGGCGGGGCGGATTTCCGACATGAAGGCGAAAGGATCGGCCTTCAGGGGCTGGACCATGCCGTCGGCGCCGATGATGTGATACTTGTAGGCGCGGTAGTCGGCGATATCGGGGATGAAGATTTCCCAGACGCCGATATCCTTGCGATCGCGCATGACGTGGCGGCGCGGATCCCAATCGTTGAAATCGCCGACCACGCTGACCAGTCGCGCATTCGGCGCCCAGACAGCGAAATGGACGCCGCTCGCGCCTTCGTGCCGGATGATATGGGCGCCCAGCTTGTCGAACAGGCGGAAATGCGTGCCCTGCGCGATCAGCAGATCATCCACCGGCCCCAACACCGGCCCGAACGTGTAGGGGTCGGTGACCAGCCAGTCATTGTCGCCCGCCGTGCAGCGATAGCGGATCGGCTGCGGTTTACCGATGAGCTTGCCTTCGAACAGGAAGCGGTCGTCGACTTTCCCCAGCGTGCCAAGGCGGCGGCCGTCGAGGCTGAATGCCTCCACCGTCTCGGCGCCCGGCAGGATCGCGCGGGCATAGGCTCCGTCAGGCCCGGCGTGGAGTCCGAGAAGGGAAAACGGGTCGGCGTTGAGGCCTTGGAGAAGAGTTTCGAGGGCGCTTTCGGGTGGCTTCACAGGACTTTCCAGATGTCTTTGGCATACTCGGAGATCGTCCGATCCGAGGAGAACCAACCGACATTGGCGATGTTCCTGATGGTGGCGGCCCGCCAGCCCGCAACGTCTTCCCAGCGCGCATCGATCGAGCGCTGGGCGGCGGCGTAACTGTCGAAATCGGCGGCGCACATGAACCAGTCATGGTCGTAGATGCCGCCGATCAAGGCCTTGTAGCGGTCTGGCTCGTCGGGAGAAAACACGCCCGAGGCAATGGCGGTCAGCGCCTGGCTCAGTTCGCGCGAACCATCGATGACCTCGCGCGGATTATAGCCGCTGGCCCGCTTCGCCGCGACTTCCTCTGCGGTCAGGCCGAAGATGACGATGTTGTCGTCGCCCACATGATCCTTGATCTCGACATTGGCGCCGTCCAGCGTGCCGATCGTCAGCGCGCCGTTGAGCGCAAACTTCATGTTGCCGGTGCCGGATGCCTCCATGCCTGCCGTCGAGATCTGCTCCGACAGGTCCGCCGCCGGGAATATCCGCTCGCCCAGGCTGACATTGTAGTTCGGCACGAAGACCACTTTGAGCAGCCCGCCCACCGAAGGATCGGCATTGATGCGCCGGGCGATGTCATTGGCCAGCTTGATGACCAGCTTGGCGTTGTGATAGCTCGGCGCGGCCTTGCCTGCGAATATCTTGACCCGCGGCACCCAGTCGCGCTCGGGATGGCTGCGGATCTGATCGTAGAGGGCCACCGTCTCGATCAGGTTGAGCAGCTGGCGCTTGTATTCGTGAATACGCTTGATCTGGACGTCGAACAGCGCGTCGGGATCGAGGCGGAGGCCCATCGTCTTCTTGATATAGTCCGAAAGCGCCACCTTGTTGGCGCGCTTGACCCCTGCCACCTGCTCCCCGAACTGGCTGTCTGCGGCAAGCGGATTGAGATCGGAAAGCTTTTCCGCATCGTCCAGGAAGCCGTCGCCGATCGCCTCGCGGATCACGCGGGTGAGGTCGGGATTGCACTGCTGGAGCCAGCGACGGGGCGTGACGCCGTTGGTCTTGTTGTTGATGCGGTCCGGGTAGAGCTTGTGCAGGTCGGCGAAGACCGTCTTCTTCATCAGGTCAGTATGAAGCGCCGCGACGCCGTTGACCGAATGGGCACCGACGAACGCCAGGTTCGCCATGCGGACGCGGCGTTCGCCATTCTCGTCGATGAGGGATATCGCGGAGATTTCGGCATCGCTGCACCCCGCCTTGCGTGCCTCTCGCAGCACGCGGCTGTTGATCGCGTAGATGATCTGCATGTGGCGCGGCAGCAGGCGCTCGAACAGGGGCAGCGGCCAGGATTCCAGCGCCTCGGGCAGGAGCGTGTGGTTGGTGTAGGATACCGTGCGGCGGCAGATGTCCCAGGCCTCGTTGAACTCAAGCCCGTTCTCGTCGACCAGCAGCCGCATCAGTTCCGCCACCGCCACGGAAGGATGCGTATCGTTCAGCTGGATCGCGGCCTGATCCGGCAGACTGCGGATATCGCCCAGGTACTGGACGTGGCGCCGCACGATGTCCTGGATCGAGGCGGCTGTGAAGAAGTACTCCTGCCGCAGCCGCAGTTCCTGCCCGGCGGGGCTGGAGTCCGCCGGATAGAGCACCCGCACGAGGCTGTCCGCCCGCACCTGCTCTGCCAGCGCGCCGAAGTGGTCGCCGGCGTTGAAGGCATCGAGCTTGATCGGATCGAGCGGGCTGGAGGTCCAGAGGCGCAGGGTATTCACGCGCTTGCCGCGCCAGCCGACCACGGGCGTATCCATCGCGGTTGCCTCGACCTGCTCGGCCGGGTGCCAGAACACGCCGTCGCCCTCGGCCACGACTTCGCCGCCGAAGCCGATGCGATAGGTGCTTTCGAGCCGCTCGAACTCCCACGGATTGCCGTGCGCCAGCCAGGTTTCCGGCAGCTCGACCTGCCAGCCGTCGTCTATGCGCTGGCGGAACATGCCGTTCACATAGCGAATGCCATAGCCGTAGGCCGGGATGTCCAGCGTCGCCAGGCTTTCCATGAAGCAGGCCGCCAGTCGGCCGAGCCCGCCATTGCCGAGCGCCGCGTCGGGCTCAAGCTCTTCCAGCGCCACAAGGTCCAGGCCATGCGCCTTCAGGGCGGCCTCAAACTCGCGGGTCATGCCCATGTTCGAAAGCGCGTCGCGCAGCAGGCGGCCGATCAGGAACTCCATCGAGAGATAGTACACCCGCTTGCCGCTGGAATCGTAAGTGCGGCGGGTGGAATCGATCCATTTCTCGATGATCTCGTCCCGCAGGGCCAGGATCGAGGCCGTATACCAGTCATGCTGCTTGGCGGCCCGCTCGTCCTTGCCCACGCGCTGGCGAAGCACCCGCACGATGTGCTTGTCCATTTCCGAGGGGGCCTGTTGCGAAGAGCTTGGCACCGGGCTGCCGGAAACGGGTTCGCTCGCCATGGACTTAACTCCTGATCCTTGGACAACAGACGCATAAAACGCCGGTTTTCCAAAAGCATGATCCTGCTGCCCGGCAGAGAGACTGCTTCCGCTCACCGGCCATGCAATCATGGCTAGCACAGCGCTGGTCCGCGACAAGGGACATTGTGCAGTGCCGCAAAAATTTCGAGCCTAGCCCTCGCCGTGGTGCTAATGTTCCCGCCGAACCGCAGCGAAAGGTGCGCATGAGCCTGATCGAAACCGCCCCCGTCCAACGCGATTCTACCGCCGCGCAGACATCGGCCTCGCATGGCCCGGTGCCATGGTGGAAGGGCGCCGCGATCTACCAGATCTATCCGCGCAGCTTCCAGGACAGCAATGGTGACGGCGTGGGCGACCTTGCCGGTATCACCCGCCGCCTACACCATGTCGCACGCCTGGGGGTGGACGCGATCTGGATTTCGCCCTTCTTCACTTCTCCCATGCGCGATTTCGGCTATGACGTGGCCGACTATTGCGGCGTGGACCCCGTCTTCGGAACAATGGCCGATTTCGACGCGCTGGTCGCCCATGCCCATGCCCTGGGCCTCAAGGTCATCATCGACCAGGTCTATGCCCATACGTCCGACCTTCACCCCTGGTTCGCGGAAAGCCGGTCGGATCGCGGCAACCACAAGGCAGACTGGTACGTCTGGCATGATCCCAGGGAAGACGGCACCCCGCCTTGCAACTGGCAGTCCGTGTTCGGCGGTCCGGCCTGGACCTGGGACGCCCGCCGCCGCCAATACTACATGCACACCTTCCTCAAGGAGCAGCCGCAGCTCAACATGCACAACCCCGCCGTTCAGGACGCCGTGCTGGACGCAGCGCGGTTCTGGCTGGAGCGGGGCGTGGACGGCTTCCGTCTCGACGCGCTCAACCATGCGATGCATGACCCCTTGCTGCGCGACAATCCGCCCGCGCCCGCCGACGGCCGCATCCGCACCCGGCCCTTCGACTTCCAGCTCAAGACCTACAGCCAGTCGCATCCGGGGATGGTCCCTTTCATCGAACGGCTGCGTACGCTCTGCAACCAGTTCGGCGCGATCCACACCGTCGCCGAGATCGGCGGAGACCATCCCCAGATCGACCGCCGCGCCTACACCTCCGGGAACGATCGCCTCAACAGCGCCTACGGCTTCGACTTCCTCTACGCCCCCGCTCTCACCGCGCAGTTCGTGGCCGAGACGCTCGACCGCTGGGAACTCGCTGCGGACGAAACCGGCGGGTGGCCAAGCTGGGCCTTCGAAAACCACGATGCGCCCCGCGCCGTCTCCCGATGGTCCGCCCCGGAGCATCGGGACGCGTTCGCCCGGGTGAAGATGGCCCTGCTCATGGCCCTGCGCGGCAATGTGATACTCTACCAGGGCGAGGAGCTTGGCCTCTTGCAGGACGAGATCGCGTTCGAGCATCTGCAGGATCCAGAGGCCATCGCCAACTGGCCGCTCACGCTTTCTCGCGACGGCGCCCGCACGCCGCTGCCCTGGGAAAACTCTCCCTTTGGAGCTTTCACCACGAGCGAACCGTGGCTGCCGCTCTCGGCGGACAACCTGGCCCGCGCGGTGGCCGTGCAGGAGAGCGATCCTGCCTCGCTGCTCCATTTCACGCGGGAGGTGCTGTCCCTGCGTAATGCCAGCGCCGCCCTTCGCCACGGCGCCCTGATCGGGTGCAATGCCGAAGGGTCGCTGCTGTCCTTCGAGCGCGAGGAAGGGTCGGAGCGCGTGCTCTGCCTGTTCAACCTCTCTCCCGAAACGCTGGCGCTCGACGGGTGCGAGGGCGAAATATTGCTGGCCGTCAACGGCGCCACCCGGTCCGCGCTTCCGGGCTATGGCGCGCTCTGGCTTTCGGCCTGAGTTCAAATTTCGCTGGCGACGGGCAGCGACACATGGCTAGGGCGGTTCCCGATCCGGTGGCACCGGATCAACCGCTCCAGGTTTCTTGTTTGCCGCATTTTCCGAGTCATCAGGTGATTCCGCCTGATTAGAAAATGCTCTAGGGGCGGACTATGAAGCACGCCCTTCCCGTTCTCGCCCTGTTGGGCGCCGTCCTGCCTGCCTCCGCAAGGGCTGAAGCCCAAGTCGTCACTTCACCCGAAGCGCTGCCTGCTCGCCACGAGCTTCCCCGCGTTTTCCTTGGCGGCAGCATCGACATGGGTTCCGCGCCGGACTGGCAACGGCAGGTGATCGACGCGCTGCAAGGCGAAGACGTGGTGCTGCTCAATCCTCGCCGTCCGGACTGGAACCCGGCCTGGAAGCCGGAGGCCGACGAACCGGAGTTCCGCCGTCAGGTCGAATGGGAACTGGCCGCGCTCGACAGTGCCGATGTGGTGATCCTCTACCTCGCGCCGGGATCGCAAAGCCCTGTCAGCCTTCTCGAACTCGGCCTCCACGCCCGCTCCGGAAAAGTCGTGCTGCTCTGCCCGCCCGGCTTCTGGCGCAAGGGTAATGTGGACATCACCGGCGAGCGCTACGGCGTGAAACAGGTGCACAGCCTCGATGAGCTGATCGCCGAGACGCGCAGGCGGGTGATTGAGGCGAAGCGGCAGGCAGGGGCCGGAAAATAGGCTGACCGCCCGCAAGTCGGCTACCCTTCGCACGGCACTTCAACAATCCACTCGTCATCCTGAACTTGTTTCAGGATCCATCGCGCGGCTCGAACGGCCGTATGATCGGCGAAATGGATCCTGAAACGAGTTCAGGATGACGTTGCACTTTCGGGGAGCGTACCGCCCCGTCCGCCCACAAATCCCCTTACTGCTGCGTCCATTCCACCCGGTAGAGATCGAAACGCCGGTCCTTCAGGTTCTGCACCGCGCCCGACTGCCTTGCGGTCAGCAGCGCGTCGAGGCTGAGATCGGCAATGGCGATCGTCTCCGTATTCGGCGCGGTGTCGGCGGCCACGCCGTCGCGCGCGAAGGGGAAGTCCGAAGGCGTGAGGATCGCGCTCTCGGCATAGTGGACGTCCATGTTCTCCACATTGGGCAGGTTACCGACCACGCCCGAGGTGACGACATAGCACTGGTTCTCCACCGCGCGGGCCTGGCAGCAATAGCGCACCCGCAGGAAACCGCGCCGTTCGTCGGTGCAGAACGGCACGAACAGCATTAGCGCGCCCTGGTTGACGAGGTGACGGGAGAGCTCGGGGAACTCGCTGTCATAGCAGATCATCACGCCGATCGGGCCGCAGTCGGTCGGGATCACGTTGGCGCCGTAGCCGCCCTTGATGTTCCACCACTTGCGCTCGGACGGGGTGGGATGAAGCTTCTGGGTTTCGTGCACCGCCCCGTCGCGCAGGAAAGTATAGGCGATGTTGCGGATCTCGCTCTTGCCCTGACCCAGCTTCATGCGGGTGGGGTGCGATCCGCCGATGATGTTGATGTTGTAGCTCACCGCCATGCGCTGCATGAACTCGACGAAGCGCTCGGTGTAGTCCGCCACCTTCTCGATCGCGGCGACGGGCTCCAGCTTGGTCTCCTCGATCGAGAGCAGTTCCAGCGTGAACAATTCGGGGAAGATCACGAAGTCGCTTTCGTAATCTGCCGCCACGTCGATCCAGTATTCCACTTGCTCCTCGAACTGGTCGATCGCCTCGATCTTGCGCATCATGAACTGCACGGTGGCGACGCGCACGGTGGAAGGGACGCGCTCCTTGAAGCCCGGCACCGCCTTGCCCGTGTCGCGCGGCGCGAGCGGGTTGGTCCAATACATGAGCACGGCGTTGCCGCCGCTTTCCTTGTCGTTCGGAATGTAGTCGGGCAGGATTTCGCGCGGCTCGTAGCCCTCGTTCATCTGAAACTGGATCACTTGGTCGCGAACCTTCTTGTCGCGCACGGCCTGGAGATAATCCGCAGGGTTCGGGTATTGCCGCTTGCGCCGCGAATAGCCGGGCATGCGACCGGCGAAGGCGATCCCCTTCAGCTCGAAATACTGGCAGACGTCCTTGCGCTTGCGGTAGAGACGCTGGCCGATGCGCAGGCGCCGGTAGTCCGGATCGACGCAGACTTCGAAGCCGTAGAGCACGTCGCCGTCGTTCGACGGCGGACGGCCGTATCCGCCATTGCTGATCTCTTCCCAGGTGTGCGGACGAAAGGCTTCGGCGGCGGTAACGATCATCGTCGCGCAGTGGCCGACGACCTTGCCATCGTATTCGGCCACGAACTGGCCTTCGGGGAAGTTGATCACCTGGCCGCGAATTTCCGCGCGCGTGAAAGCATCGGCCTTGCCGTAGACCTTTACCGACAGCCGGGCGATGGCCGGAGCATCGGCTACGGTGGCGGCGCGGATGATGAGCTTGGCTTTGGTCTGGTCCATGGGGCAGTTCTACGCCTGGGAAGCCTGAGGGTTCCAGCCTGGAAAGCGAATCTTTGCCGCATCTTGCGGGATATTTTTCGCGACGCGGCCGTTATCGCTTCTGAAAGGAGAGAAGAATGAGCGCCACTCTCATCGCCCTCGCCCTGTTCGGTTGCAGCGACGACGGATCGGCCTGCGAAAGGCTGTCCACCCCCGTGCAGACCTACGAATCCCGAGCCGCCTGCTCGGCCCGGCTCGACGACGCGCTGGCTACCGAAGCCGCCATGAAAGCCGAGGCGCCCACCGTATTCGCGCAGTGCCTTTCCAACAGCCAGCTTGCCTCTCTCGGCAAGGGCACCGTCGATCTGAGACGGGTGAACGGCGTGCAATTCGCGGCCAGATAACTAGCTACGTATCCCGGCACGGACTTCGAGAACGGCGCCTAGGCAGACGCTCGAAGGAAAGTCCGGGGGCATGGAGGCGCCGGCATCAACCGGCGCCTCCGCTTATGTCAGGATGCTTCAGCCCCGGCCACGGTATCCCTGAACGCCCTGATCGGGCACCCAGAGGCCTTCGGGGGGAGTACCGGACTGCCAGAACACATCGATGGGGATGCCGCCGCGCGGATACCAGTAACCACCAATGCGCAGCCAGCGCGGCTTCATTTCGTCGAACAGACGCTGGCCGATGCCCACCGTCACATCCTCGTGAAAGCCGTTGTGATTGCGGAACGATCCCAGGAAGAGCTTGAGGCTCTTGGATTCGACGATGGTTTCGCCCGGCGCATAGTCGATCACGAGGTGCGCAAAATCCGGCTGCCCGGTTACCGGGCAAAGCGACGTGAATTCAGGCGCGGCGAAACGCACCAGATAGAGGCTGCCCTGGCGCGGATTGGGCACATAATCCAGCACGGCGTCTTCGGGAGACGTCGGCAGCGCGCTGTTCTGGCCGAGATGCAGCGGAGTCATGGAAGTATCAGTCATGCCCGCCTTGATAGGTGGCGCGAGCCCCTGCTTCAACCCGGTGCGGCGCATTAGGGTGTGTGGGCGCCGGAAAGCGGATCTCGCGAGATTGCCCCAAGGGGGCACATTCGGCTATGATCGCTCACGCCTTACCGCGCGGGCCATCCGCATTAACGCCGGGTTCAGCGGGCGGTCCATTTGGACGTGGTGCAAAACTGGGAGCTGGGTGCGGGGCATCGTGAATACATCTGCAACAACATTTCTTTCGCGCGCAGCGCTCGTCGCCGGCTTGCTGGCAGGCCCCGGCACGGCTTTCGCGCAGGCGACCTGGAGCCTTCCGCCCGGCCAGCAGGACAGCCAGAGCGCGTCTCGCCCGCAAGGCCCGGTCGATCCGCAGAACCCGACGGTAACCCCGCGGGAAACGGCGCCGGACGCTCCTGCCG
>NZ_JBJDRF010000054.1:0-36229 GCF_044987305.1 Novosphingobium sp. ZW T3_23 | reverse complement strand
GTTGAGCGCGGCCACGTTGTAGGCGGAACGCAGGTTCCAGAGTGCCTGCGCGCCGCACGGTCAACAGCGAGGTTTCCGCCGCGCAGGCACTCTGGAACCTGCGTTCCGCCTACAACGTGGCCGCGCTCAACTGCACCGGGGAGCAGGGGGCGCCGATCCTGGCCGGTTATGCGGAGTTCCAGAAGAAATACGCCAAGACGCTGACGACAGCGAACCGCAATCTCGACAAGGAATACCGCATCCGCTTCGGCGCCAAGGCGATCCGCGAGCGCGAGGCATATCAGACGCAGGTCTACAACTTCTTCGCCCTGCCGCCGGTCGTGCCCTCGCTCTGCCGCGCCGCGCTGGATCTGACCGGCGCGCTCCAGAACGTGCCCGCCGCGCAGCTCGAACAGTTCGCCCCCGGCGGCCTCGCCAGCGCCGAAGCGCCGTTTCGCGCCTTTTTCGACGCCTATGAACAGTACCAGGCCGACCTCGCGGCATGGGATGCGCAATATGGCGCGGCCCGCGCAGAAGCCCCGGCGGAACGCGATCAGGGATAACGGCCGGCCTGCCACCGCCGCGATTGTTTCCGAAATGCGAAAAACTTGTGAAAAACACCCTGTAAGGATGCCGTAAGCGCGACTACAATACCCCTTGCGTCATCGCCCCCGAGCGCAGGCTCGGGAATGGGACGCGGGGGCAATCTGGAATGAACGGCGTGACGGATCACGAGCTGATTTCTACGGCATGCATGCCGGCAACTGACGGTTTCTACGTGTCTACGCGGATCGACGGCGGCCGAACCGCGCTGATTCCGGCGGAGATGGACCAGGTGCTGGCCTGGCGCGTCGATACCTTCAAGCTGAAGGGAGAGGCGGTTCCGCTGTCCACCACCACGCCGGTCACCGTCAACGGCAGCGTCGATACCGCCGAGTTCGCGCTGCTGCGCCCGGACGGCACGATCGAATATCCCGAGGGATCGTCGATCGCCGTGGGCGGCGGCACCCGCCTGCGCCTGGTCGACGACAAGCTCTGACATCGCCCCCCACGCGGCGGGGCGAGCGGCGGGACACCGGAACCCGCCCGGAACCTGCCCGGAACCTGAGGGCCTTTCGAACCGTTCCTGACGGCGCGCCGATGGCCGATCCTGGCCGCCTGCCGGAAGCGAGATGTCGATAGAAGCCCTGATCGCACAATTCGGCCTGCCTGCCGTCGCCCTGGGAGCGGCGCTGGAGGGGGAGACGGTCGTCCTTTCCGGCGGGCTGATCGCGCATCAGGGCCTGCTGCCGCTTCACGGCGTGATGGCCGCCGCCGCCATCGGCTCCTTCGTCGCGGACCAGGTGTTCTTCCTGCTCGGTCGCCGCTTCCGCACCCACAGGCTGGTCCGCAAGATCACCGAGAGGCCGACGTTCTCGCGCGTATTGCGGTTGCTGGAGCGCTATCCCACCGGCTTCATCCTGGCCTTCCGCTTCCTCTACGGCTTCAGGACCATCAGCCCGATCGCCATCGGCACTTCCGCCGTTGCCGCCCGCCGCTTCGTGCTGCTCAATGCCCTGGCGGCGGTGCTCTGGGGGATCGTCATCGGGGGGATCGGCTACAGCTTCGGCGGAGCGGTCGAACTGGCCTTCGGGCACTTGAGACGGCATGGCCATCTGGCGCTGGCAATTGCCGCACTCGTGGCCGTGGCCACCGCCATTGCCCTGCTGGTACGCGCCCGCCTGCGCCGATCGATCGAGGCGGAGGATCGGCCCTCCAACTAGGCCGTAAACTCATAAATGGCACCATCGAGGTTTGAGGCAAAATGGCTCAGCGCCAGAAGGCAGGGCGCAGGAATATGTCGATATTTCAAGTCCTGCCGACGCAGCGATGGGCCATTTTGCGTCAAATCCGAAGGACGTCCAAATGGCTTCCATCTCGAACCAAACCGACCTTGGACGGGCAACCAGCCCGCCCGGCGGTCGCTTCGGCCCGAGCTGTTCGCCATTTGGACGCCTCGATGGTGCCATTTATGAGTTTACGGCCTAGGGTGATCGGGCCGCAAAGCGCCGCTTTTCGGGGTTTCTCCCGATGGCCATGGGCATTGCCGAAAGACCATCCTGCTCCGCAGTTCAAGGGAGCCTGCCCATGGAAGACGTCCTGCACGCCCTTGCCGAATACGTCGCGCTCGGCGTGAACCTGCTGGCGATACTGGCCATTGCCTGCGGCGCGATCCAGGGCGCGATCGGGCTTTCCCGGCTGCTGCTGTTCGGCGGGACCGAGGACGAACTCGGCCCCGTATGGCTTTCGCTGGGCCGCTGGCTGGTGGCGGGGCTGAGTTTCCAGCTTGCCGCGGACATCGTGGAGACCACGATCGCTCCCGACTGGAACGACATCGGCAAGCTGGCGGCAGTCGCCGCCTTGCGGACCTTGCTCAACTTCTTCCTCGACCGCGACATGGATGGCTTGCGCGAACGCGCAGAGCGCCGCGCGGAAGCCAGGCTAGGCCCCCGCGAGCCCGCTGAAACGCAGGAGGTGTCGTGATGGCTTTCCGCGAAGATCACGCCCGCCCACCGGCCCTGCCCGGCGATCTGGGCGCCATCCGCACGGTGCTGGCGGCGGACCGCACCCTGATGGCCTGGATCCGCACCTCGCTCTCGATGCTGAGTTTCGGCTTCACCATCTACAAGCTGCTCAAGGCGCTGGCCGACCATGGGCAGATCGCCCGGACCGACAGCCCCCAACATGTCGGCATGTTCCTGGCCGCGATGGGCACGCTCTCCATGCTGCTGGGCACCGCCAGCTACTGGATGACCTTGCGCGAGATCGCCCAGGCCGGGCCGTTCCGCCTGGGTCGCTCGGTCCTGCTGATGGCGGTGATCATGTCGCTGGCCGGCGTCGTCCTGTTCATCGCCATCGCCGGGCGCCTGGTTTGACGATCGACCCGCGAGGAATCTGCCGCTCTAATCCCATCCCCTAGGGGTTTACCCGAGGGGTTGCTCCGGGGCGGCCCCGATACGCGGGGCCGGGCGGCGCGCCTATGCTTCCGGTGGCTCCTTCGCCCATGTTCTCAACGGTATGACGCAGGAACGCCGAAGCCGATATCGTCCATCGCCGCCTGACCAAGCCCGCCCGTCAGGCCGCATCGCACAGGAGCAGACCATGGAAGGCACGATTTCCCATGTGGTTTCGGCCCGGCGCCGTTCGTCCGGGGCCCGTAAAGCCGCACTGACCGGCGCCTGCGCGGCGGCAGCGGCCTTGAGCGTCCCGGCGGAGGCGCAGACGCTGGACAACAATTACTGGATCAGCGCGATGGCCTTCTTCCCGCGCATCGACACCGACGTGCGCATCGGCTCCTCCACCCCGGCCACCCCGGGCGCGGAGATCGGCACCGACATCGATTTCGAGCAGGATCTCGCGCTCGACAAAGGCGAAATCCTGCCCTCCTTCAGCGGCGGCGCGCGCTTCGGCAAAGTGATCGTGGGGGCGGACTTCTACAAGCTCAACCGCAACGGCCAGACCGGCCTCAAGCGTGACATCGCGTTCGACGGCGTGGTCTACCCCGCCAACGTGCAGGTCCGCAGCGGCTTCGACAGCCAGATCTACCGGCTGACGGTGGGCTACGCCCTGGTGCAGAGCCCCACGCTGGAACTGGGCGCGGCGATCGGTGCCCATGTCACCCGGTTCGAAACCTCGCTGTCGGGCTTCGCCTCGGTCGGCGGACAGGCCGGGCAGACCGAAACGCGCCGCCGCGATACCCTTGCCCCGCTGCCCACGATCGGCGCCTTCGGCACCTGGAAAGTCGCCCCACGCGTGGAGCTGAACGGCCGGTTCGACTGGCTGTCGCTGAAGATCGACGACTACGACGGCCGCCTCCTCAATGCCCAGGTCGGCGCCAATTACGCGGTCGCCAAGAACCTCGCGCTGGGGGTGGCCTATCGCTACGTCGACTATCGCCTGGGCATCGACAAGGAACGCTGGGACGGCCGGGTGCGCTACAAGCTCTACGGCCCCGCCGTGCTGCTCCAGGCCTCGTTCTGACGGTCACGAAAGAAGGCGGCGGACCCGGATCGGGCCGCCGCCTTTCTCGTTACGATCGTGCTTTTCTATTCGGGGAACAGCAGCGTCATCACGAAGCGGGCACCCCATTCCGGGCCGAAGCGGGGCCGCTCCACATAGTAGCGCGCGCCCACGCCCAGGCTGACCGGCTGCTTGCCGAACTTCACGACATGGCTGACGGAAAGGTTCACCGGCACCGTCCAGTCCTTGGTCTTCCAGTCGTAGCCCGTCTCGGTATTGAGCGCGAAGCTGGTGGAATCGGGCAGGGTCTTGGTGATGAAGGGCTGGAGGAAAGTGCGGCTGATGCCCGGCGCGGACGACTTGCCCGCAAAGGACCAGACGTGGTTGCCCAGGAACCCGTAAGTCAGGCCCCCGCCCTGCTTCAGCAGCACCGCCGTTGGCCCGGCGGCGAACTTGTCGCCCCCGAAGGTGCTGTTGCCGGTGGGCCAGAGGATCGCCGGGCCGACGCCCCAGACCAGCCCGTTCTTCGCCTGCTTCGGTGAGAGGAAGAAGCTCTGGAGCGTATCGCCCAGCCCCGTATCGCCGTTTCCTGCGCCGCGCGCCGTCTCTTCCTGGCTGATCACGGGCAGGATGGTGCGGGTGATGAGGTTCCAGTCCTTCGACAGGCCCAGCGGGATCACGGGCTGGATGTTCAGCGTGTAGCGGTCGCCGTCGTCGGGGCCATAGCAGCAATCGTAGTTGGACTGGAGCGGCACCGAGATCAGGTTGGAGACCGGATTGGCCAGCTTGTCCGCCAGCGCCTGCCCTTCCGTGGCGGCGCCGCCCGCCGGAGCCGAATCCGCCTCCTGCGCCCGCGCCTCGGCGCAGACCAGCCCCGCCAGCAGGACCACGGCGGGCAGGATCACGGGCAGCAGCAGGACACGCAGCAACAGCGGAGCGGTGAGCAACCGGGCATCGGCCGGCGCGACCGGCGGCCACTCGCCAGATTTCCTTGCCGGAACTGTCATCGCCTCGTCTCCCTCGCGGGGGCAAGTGGCCCCGGACACGGAAAAATGGCGCGCCTCAACCGGCGGGGATATCGGTCATTACCTTGCCTTCCTTCAGGAGAAACCCGCATGGCGCCTGGGTCTCCCGGGAAAACCGCGCCCGCGCGATGAGACGCGCGCAAAGCCGCTCGGAAAGCGCCTATCCCCGCACTGCCTGCTGCTGCCATGACGGGCTTCCCGGCGAAAAGGCTTGCAACAGCCCCGCCGGACCTGTTCGAAGGCGGGATGAGCAAGAGTTCCCGCCCCCAGGCCGACAGTCCCGCGCCCGCAACGCCCTTCAAAAATGCCCCCAAACCGCCCCGAACCCCCGGCACGGATGCCCGCGCCGCGCGCTCCGCCGCAGCGCTTCACGCAGCCCTGCTGCGCCTGCTGGAAAGCAAGGCATTCGACCAGATATCGGTGCGCGAGATCTGCGCCGAGGCCGGGGTTCA
Source organism: Novosphingobium sp. ZW T3_23 (assembly GCF_044987305.1). Lineage (NCBI taxonomy): Bacteria > Pseudomonadati > Pseudomonadota > Alphaproteobacteria > Sphingomonadales > Sphingomonadaceae > Novosphingobium > Novosphingobium sp. ZW T3_23. The sequence continues at coordinate 30,774 of NZ_JBJDRF010000054.1, read as the reverse complement.
CTACGCCACGTTCTTCCGCCACCACGCCGGCAAGGACGAGCTGCTGGAACATATCGCCACGGACCAGATCAACGCGCTGGTGGACCTGACCCTGCCGATCAGGACAGCGCAGGGAGACGCCACCGCCTTTCACGCGCTCTGCGCATACGTCCAGCAGCATCGCGCTCTCTGGGCCGTGCTGCTGAACGGGGGCGCGGGCCCGTCGATGCGCCGGGAATGGCTACGCCGCGCCACGATCGTCGCGGAAAGCCAGCCTTCCACCAATACCTGGCTTCCCAAGACACTCGGCACGATCTGCTCGACCAGCCTGATCGCCGAGACCATCTCCTGGTGGCTCGCGCAGCCGGAACAGGACTACTCGGTGGAAGACGTAGCGCGGCTTCTCCACCGTCTCGTCGTCGGCTCCACCCTAGCCGGAGACTAGGGTGCGCGGACAAATTCAGACAGTCCGGTTACGCCCCATTGAGGTCATACCGAAGTCCTGCCATTGCTGCGCGAGAAGATTGTCGTGTCCAAGCGAGTGAGTGGTGAACCAGCTAGCAGAATTGATAGCCGTGGCGGTGCGGCCTGTGATGATGGTTGTCATTGCTGCACCGGCCTACAAGCTGGGCAAGCTTTTTATTTCCCGGAGGACGGCAGCGGGGGTCAGTTTGTTATTGACGACCTTGCTCTTCTTATTTGATCTGTTTTCGATCCAAGTCCCGGACTTGCGACTTGCCACGGCTGTATCAACACTGGTCGGATTCGCGCTGTTGACGTGCATATTTTGGAAAAGAGTGGCCCGGCAGGATTGATGCTACCGAACGACGTATTCCCCACCCTTCAGGTCATGGGAGGCGCTAGGCCGATCGCAGGAAGCGGAATGACCCCATTACAAAATTTTCACCCGGAAAGCTGACCAGCGGGAAGCGCCCCATTCTCGCCGTTCCATCGGTTTTGTGGGATGCCGAAATCGGACGCTCAGCATTACCTCGACCAGCGCCGTAGCGGCTCTTCTTGAGCAAGTGCGACGGTTGCATCGTCCTTTTCTTGGATGTTGATGACGTGCTTGGCAGAGAAGGAGAGCTCCGTACCAATCCAGAACTCATCATTTTCTGCGATAGCATCCGGCTCGTTATCGAGGATGCCGAGATAGCCACCCGAGATTCTCTCCCGGACGAGAACCCACATCCGTTCAACCGCGGCATTTTCGTTTCCGTTGTCAACACTGATCCGGAAGATAAGCTTCGCAATGTCACCGGGTTGAAGACTTTCCCGCTGCTGCCGCTCGGGTATCCAGAACGTTTCGGGTGCGTCGGCATGATAAGCCTCCCCATCCTCAAGGCACCACCCGTCGATTGAAAAGTCTGGTTCACGCATCACATGATGCTTAGCGTAACGGGGGATGTTCGCAATGCGCTTCGGCAGTGCAGAACCGGCCGGTCTGCTTCCCACCCCTTCCCGCCATTCAGCAAGGGTCGAATTTGCCCACGCCGCCCTGACGACCTCCGGCGCTTCACCGCAGCGAACGGATATCCAGAGCCGCGATGACCGCTTCCAGTGCAGGGCCTTGCAGCGCGATCAGGCCCAGTTCCGCCGCCCGCCGCGCCCTGCGCTCAAGGATCAGCCTAATCGCGGCCGCCGTCAGCGCTGTTTCGCCGATTGCATAGTCGACACGCGCGGGTCGTGCCGCTCTTGCGCCAAGGCGTCCCTCGCCGCGCCTGTGGTTCCATGCCAGCTTGCGAAGCGACGGCTCGGCCCCTGCCCGCGCCTTGACCCGGCGGACCGCGACGCGGCGGAACAGCGCGCCGTCCTCGATCCCCGATACCGCGATCCAGTCCTCGATGCGGCGCATGGTCGCAGACGATAGCGGAAGGGGTGCAGAACCGTCCGCCCGCACGGCCAGATCCGCGCATGTCACGGACGCGATGCGGGCCATGCGATGACCGGTTTCCGAGGCAAGCGACAGCAGAGCCGCATCGCGGAGGCCCGGCGGATCGTCTTCGCAAGCGTCCAGCAGAGCTTGCAGCGAGATCGCTGCAACCGGGGCTATGGTGACCTTTCGCGCCGCCGCGCGGGCACGTGCATCCCGGAGGAAATCGCGCAGGACGTCCCCCTCCCCGATCCTGTCCTTGTCGATGTCTCCCCAACCGAACAGGGTATGAAGGGCTCTCAAGGTGGCCAGGCGCCGTGCAAGCGTAGTCGGCTTCAATCCCCTCGCCTCGCCATCCGCCAGATATGGCAACAGGCCGGCCTCGTCTGCGGGGAGGCCGATCAGGCGGCGCTTCCGGCAATAACGGGCATAATCGTCGAGATCGTTCGTCATTGCCTTGATGCTTGCAGGCGCGTGCCGCTCCATCGCGGCGTGCATGACCGCTGCATCGATCGCGGGCCCCGGCGGCAGCAAGCCCTCGATCGCAGCCAGCAGACGCGAAACCCTGTCCACTCCATGGCCGGATCCGCGTCGGGGTAGGACCTGCTCTCCCGGACCATGGACGACGACGATCCGTCCGTCCTCGTTCTCCACCGTTGAAGAGGGTGTCGAGGTCATGGTATCCTTCCTCGCGGTTCGCCGTGTTGCGGCTAGCGCTCGCAATCTGCTCTGCCCGATCACCTCCATAGCCCGATTCTATCGTTATCGATAGTGCCCGAAATCTTGACACAAGAGGGTGTATACCTAATCCTAGTTAGGTTTCCCTCTGCACAATCTCGTTGATTTCGTGAGGAATTTTGTGACCCCGGAGCCCTATTCCAAGCCGGAGACGCTGGCCGCACTGCTTCTTGGCCGCTTGCAGGCCGGCATTATGCGAGCGGGCCCAGAAGCCTTGAGGGTTCTGGCTGCAAGATCGGTCCGCGAAAGCCTGATCGCAGCGCTCCGGCAGGAAGGGCATGAATTCACCGAGAACCGCTTTTTCGCCTGGTTCGCAGGCCTGGACACGCTTTCAGGCCATTCGCCGGTCGGTTCGCGCCCTTCACCAAAAGCACTCTGCCAGGCCATTCTCACCGAATTGCGCCACAATTCCTGGGCCTCGCTGGCGACCGCCGCCGCAACGCTCCAGCAAGCATTTCTGGCCCCTGAAGACTTCAACGGCGGCGCCGATCATGAAGATGCCCATGCAACGATTGCGGTGGCCCGTGAGGTCGTCGAGGTTCTGAACGCCGATGGAAACGGGCTGCCCTTCGTGCCGGTCGAAAGGCTTTTCGCAGCGGCGACGCAGTCCCTGCATTTCGCGCGGGAGGAGAACGGCTTCGATCTGGCCCGAGGTATCGACCCGGAACGGCATGGCTCCGGAAATTCGCGGTGGGCGCTGGACCTGCTGGCGGGGGGCTATCTTTCACCCCGCCATGGCCTGCCGATCGCTTTGCCCCTGCCCGGCCTGGTCGCATTGCCGCTGGCCGGGTTCGAGGCCGACGACGGCGATCTGGCAGACCACGCCGTCGTTAGCCTTCATGACGCGCTTGCCAGACTGGACCGTTGGCTGGGCGATGCCGAGGCCGATATCGCGGTGGTGCAATCGCGTCTGGAAGACCGCCGCAGCAGCGGCCGCGCGCAAAGGCTGGCCGAGTACCTCGCCGGCTTCGGCCCGTTGCGGGGCACCCAGATCGAGCGGGTGATCGGCGTGTCGCGTCCCGGGGTGCGGGTGGTAACCTCCACGCTGGAGGCCAGCGGCCTCGTTCACAGCGAGGTCGCGCGTAATGCCACCAGATTGTACGTCTACGGGCCCGGCGTCTACGACGCTGTCCCCACGGTCCCCGATCGGCGGGAGATCCATCCCTCCTCCGATGCGATCGCCGATTACGAGGAATCGATGCGCGCGCTCGATGAGCTTTTGAGCCGATCGACGTTCGGAGGCGAACAAGAGTAGCGCGGGTCTATCGGCCAGGATGGCGAGAGGGCCATTTGACCATGGACACAGCTCGCAATGAAATCGGGCCGGGCAATGCTATCCGCGCCCCTCGATCCTCCGGATAGCACCTTTTCGAGCGATTTCTGCCCGTTCGAGGTTCAAGTTCCTGGAAAACGGCGGTTTTGAAACGTCGCAAGACCGGGCCTCCTGGAGCGCCGAAACCGACCTTCGATAGGGTGCAGGCCCGGAGCCCCTCTCAACGCGCTCTACGGGCTTCTCAGGGCAAATTTCGCGACACCATCCTGACAGGGCCAGGCGGCCGGGGTCGCGCTTGCACGAAAACCGCCTTGAGGGTGCTGGAAATGATTCAAATCGGCCGGAAGGTGACGGCGGGGCGAGACCGGTCATTCAGAGCGACCGGCATGCGTGCGAGGTATTACGGTTCGGCGTGGCGCGACGCCTCTCGCCCATCTATCCAGAACTCAAACTTCGGGCGAAGCGGTTAGAAAACTCTTTAGAGGGATTCTGTTAGAAAAGTTACGCGCGCGGAAATTCAGCCGCAGGCGTCCAAATCCCGCGATTCGCAATTTCGTACCATTCCCGAAGTGTCGTTGCTTCGTTCCCGATGTGTCGTGGACGGTGTTCCCGAAGGATCGAAAGCCTGTTCCTGAAATGTCGAACGGCTGTTCCTGAAGGGTCGAAGCATGCGATCAGGGCGTTCCTGGTGTGTCGAAGCCCTAGAAATGCGTCGAATATTTGAATCACTTTTTCAGGGGGGTGCTGTGGAAAGGTTCAATCATCCGTCTGCTCTCGCAAAGACTGTCGCTCTGCGCGATCCTCTCGCCGTCGGACGCGACACTTCGGGAACGCCTGCAACGAAGCGGATGATGGTGGCAGCCCCACTATCGAACTTTCGCGAACGCCCGGCATGGATGTGCGCAGTTATGATCGTCCCGGGATGGGCTGAGCCGGCACGAGTTGATCACGGCGACTTCGCAGATGACCGTTCCGTACCTTCTTTCCGGCACGAGCGCCTGGCGGGCGGCGCTGGCTTGGCACCTTTGGCTTGGAGGCGGGTCATCGGTCGTCCCAGCGGATTGCGGTTGGGCGATACCCGGAACAGCAGGCTCGGCAACATGGAAGATGGCAGCGCCATCAGTCTTGCATTGGCGGTGACAATCTCGCCGGTATCAACCGCTGCCCCGCAGTTCCATCGCCACCCTGCCGAGCCGCTCGGGCAAAGAAAAGGCCCCGAAGCGATTACCGCTTCGGGGCCTTGATAGCCTGTTCGGACAGCGCGAGGTTAGCCGCGCAGATTGCGGCCATGCTTTTCGTGATGGCGCTTCACCCAACCGATGAAGGCCCGCTGCCAATCGGCCGGAGTGCGTTCGGGCGAGACGGCGACCCAGCGTTCGAAGTCGGCGTGAAGGGCGTGAAGATCCCAGCCCGGGCAGGTCCGGCGTAGGAAGTCGATGGTCTCGTCAGTCATGAAACCGCGGGTCGCCGCCTCGGACAGGCCGATCACGGTCCGCCGGATAAGCTGGCTGGCATCGACCACCCCGACGGTTTCGATGTCTCCGGTGGCGGCAGGTTTCCCCAGGGAAACGGCCGGCCGCGAGGGCATGCCTTCCGGCGAGCCCTGGACCGCGTGCGTTGTGGCGGCGGTGCGGGAAGACGGCTTTCGCTTGCGCGGAGCGGATGCCTTGGTGCCGCCTTCGCTTTCGGGCAACACCGCTCGGGGGGATGAAAAAGCCTGTTCGACGGCCTGCTCCATTCCGTCCTCATTCGCGGCCAGCGAGGCAGGCAGGCCCCTCTCCGCGCCGCCCTTGCCGTCGACCCGGCGCATGCGGATCATGGGTTCGCCATCGCGCGCGGTTTCGAGCGAGAGCGTATAGCCCGGCAGATCGTCCTTCTCGACGAGCTTGAGCATCTCGAACTTGAAGCGGCGATATTTGCCCTCGGCCCCGGACTTCTCGAAGAGAACCGGCATGGAGATCGCGAAACCGCCCTCCCCTGCACCGCCGGCGTGCTTGCGTGCAACCTTGTAGAGCCAGCGTTCGCGGCCGCCGGTGATGTCGAAATAGGCGCGGTCGATCGAGAGCACGCCGCCTTTCATCATCACGCCTTCCCAGAACCAGTTGGAAAGTTCGATGGTCATGCCGCGCGATCGTTCGGTGCGCTCATCGACCAGCTGGTTCCAGCCATCCAGCCAGGAGAACGTCGCCTCCCGGCGGTTCTCGGCGCGGATATTGGTCTTGATCGTGGTGGCGACCAGACGGTCCAGCGCCTGCGCAAGCAGTTCATAGGCGCGCCCGGTGGTCGGGCGGCCGATCGCGCGCAGCAGGTCGTAGGGCATGAGATGCAGCTTGCGCGGAACATCGTTGACGCCGCGCCGCGCCATGTCGGCCAACATGCTGGCGCAGTAGATCAGGATGTCGGCATCCCAGATCGTCGCCATGCCATAGTCGGGGTTGGCGGAAACGTGGACCCACAGCTTGCCGTCGGGGCTGGTGTAATCGATCGGCTTGGCGCGCTTCGACTTTGCCAGGCTGAAGAACGGCCGCTCCATCATCTCGCGCTGGTCGCGCATCGGCAGGTCCGCGATATACGGAAGGAACAGGTCGAACTGCTCCGAGGCCGTCTCTCTTTTCGGGCGACTCATTTTCTCATTCCGCGTTCAGGACGGTGGACAGGGCTCTGCCGGACACGGCGCTTCGTTGTTTCCCCGGGGAAACGAGAATCGACGGGTTCGGGTGATTCTCGGCATAATGGCGGCCCGCCCGGAACCGCGCAAATGGCGTAGAACCTTGCTTGTGCAGAACTTGTGCGTGGTTTTCGCCGACCTGGAACGCTGCCGTTCGACCGTCACGGACACAAAAGGTGTTTCCCCGGGGAAACGACTGTCGGGATCGGTGCGACGAACGTCTGCAGATACAAAAAATGCAGGGGAGGGCCCCTGCATTTTTGTATGCGGACTCGCGTCCTCCGAGGCGACCGTAGCGAGCGGCGAAGGTGATGACGGCCATTCCTGGCCGCGGCTCACCTTCGCCGCCGGTCATGTCTGCAAACCTCGGCCTTCGCCGTCGAGCTGGATCAGCAGGTTGCGTACGGCGTTCAACACTTCCTCGCGATTGGCGCCGGAACCCGCATGGAGACGCAGCGTCACGCCCTGGCGGTTGCTCGATTGAACCGTGGCCATGGTGCGGCCGTGACGAGACACGATCGTCATGGGTTCCGGCTTGGCGCGCTCGGCGTCGGGTGCTGCGAGCAGGGCCTTGAGAACGTCCGCCGCCACGATGGCAGGGCGACCGTCAGCGCGGCGATTGGCTTGCTCGCGGGCGAGGCGGGAGGCTTCCTTGCGGATGGCGACGGCCTTGTCGCGGTCGTCGAGCAGTTGCGCCAGCGGGTAGGCCGGCTTCAACTGCACGTCGGCCGGAGATGCGAAGGCCGACAACACGGCATCTGGAATGGCGGCAACCTTGAGCATCTTCGACAGCCAGCCCTTGGAGAGCTTCAGTCGCTCGGCCATCCGGGTCATGTGGTTGCCATAGTGGTCCCGCAGCGCGTGGGCATAGTTGCGGGCGCGCTCGAGATCCGAAACGTCCTTGCGGGCCCGGTTCTCAAGGTCGGCAAGGCGGAAGGCCGCTTCGTCGTCCAACTGGGCGACCTGCGCCACGAACTGCATGTCCGGGTAGGAATGCCCGCGCAGCCAGGAAATCGACCAATGGCGGCGGGTACCGGCGATGACTTCATAGTCGTGATCGGCATCGCCTTCCACGCGGCGCACCACCGCCGGGACTTTCTGCCCGCCCTCGGCAATGATGGAGTCGATCAGTTCGCGGCAGGACTCTTCCGAGAGATGCGCATAGGAGCGGGCGTTGCCCGGCCAGATGCGCACGCGCGCGGGATCGAGAAGGAGCTGCGTGACCTGGCGCACTTCGCCGGTGGCGACGCGGGCGAGGGCGCTTTCGCGGCCCAGCAGGGTGGTGCCGCGCGAACGCTCCGCACGCGGGCGTGGCTCGATGGGGGGCAGGCTCGCCGGTTCGGCGGTTGCCTCGGAAGCGTTGCCGGCGGGCGGCGCGACGTCGTCTTCCAAACGGAAGTCGTCGTCCGAGAGCAGGGCGGCGAGATAGTCTGATTGCTTGCGGGCCATGGCTTACCTCGAAGATGGATAGCGAGAATCGGACGGGAACATATGACGAACGAATGCCCTGTAGGAAAACGCTTTTTCGTGGTGTGAGAGCAGGTTAGCCATTGACCAGCAAATCCTCGTCCACGCGCTGCGAACGGCCCCATCCGGTGCGCACCAGCTGTTCGATCTGGCCCATGGCCTCGTCCAGGTTGGCCTTGCAGCGCTTGTGCGTGCGCGGCGTGCCGATCGGCTTTTCGAGTTCGTAGACCGTCATCATGCGCAGGGCCGCATGGCTGATCTCGGCACTCTCCAGGATGGGCACGGGCAGCAGGGCAGGCCCGAAAGTCTGCTCCATGATGGTGCGGACCATATCGTGGCTAGGGTCGTTGCCGTCGAACTTCGAGCAGATCAGGCGGACGAACGAATAGTCCACCGAGATGCCGGCCCCGACGAGCTGCTCCAGCACCTGGTCCATCATCGAAAGGAACTGGACGGTCGAGCAGAAGTCCGGCGTGGTTGCCGCCAGCGGAACGAGCAGGGCGTTTGCCGCCTGCATGACCGCAAGGCTGATCGTGCCGAGCGCCGGCGGCGGATCGAGAATGACGACGTCATAATTGCGCGCCAGGTCCATCAGCCCTTGCTTGAGCTTGCGGAAACGCGCCGCGAGCACCGACTGGCCATCCGCCCCGGCGGCGGCCAATTCGTATTCGACGTCGAAAAGTTCCAGGTTCGAAGGAATCAGGTCCACGTTCGGCCAGGGCGTGCGCTTGACGGCGTAGAGCAGATCGGCCTGCGTCGGGTCGATGGAGAGGTACGGGTAGAGCGTCTCTTCGCGCGTAATGTTGAAGTGCGGGTTGAAGCCGAACAGCGTCGTCGTGGTGGCCTGGCTGTCGCAATCGACCACCAGAACCCGATAGCCCTGCACCGCGAAATAGTGGGCAAGATGCGTGGTGACGGTGGACTTGCCCACGCCGCCCTTGAAATTCTGCACGGCGATCATGGCAGGAACGTCCAACGGAGCGCGGGCAGGGGAGGCGCCCAGCACTTCGCGCATGTGCAGCATTTCCTCCACCGTGTAGCCTAGCCGGCGGCCGTTGCCGGCGGCAGGCGGCGGCGGAAGGCGTCCGTCATCTTCCGCCATGCGGATGCGATTCGTGGAGCAGCCGAGCAGGGTCGCTGCCTCGGCAATTCCGAAGCGGACATTGAGTCCCTTCCGGCTCTCGGGCAGGAAGGCTTTGCGCCGCAACCGCTCGATCATTTTCTCGCCCGCCTGGGCCATTTCCGAGATACGGTCGACTTGTGAATGCATGTCTGGCCTGCGGTTATATTTTGAACGATTTTGCAGGTATATGCACGAACGGATGTTCAGTCGAGCCTAAATATCAACCAAGAGATGTCTTGGTTGAAGTTCGGACGAACATGGCGACTATAACGGCCCGAGCATGAAATTGGGCTTCTGCAACCCGATCCGCGCGCAGATTGCTTCAACGGCTAGCTTCGTGAATCGATTTGCTTCCAACTCAAGGCAAGCGGTCAGGCAGCGATGTGTATCCGCGCCGATCGTAATGGGAGCGATCTGCGGGCGGCGTTGCCAGCGCCTCAGCGACCACCGCACGGCGCAAGGACCACATATATAATGTGTCCAGACCAAGTGGGCTCGCGGCGATATGAACCCTTTTTGTCAGCGTATCGCAATGCGTTCCAAGGCTAATTTATAGCCGAACCGGCCTATATCCCGCTTCCTCGCTTTTGCCGGTTGGATTCCCCCGGTTTGCGTGGGCCGTCTCGGCTTTGCGTGCCCTGGCCGAGTTCAATGCCTCTCTCGTCTTAGCGACGCGGCCAAAATAAACGACATAGAATCAGCAGGATACAGATATTCCCGGTTTGGCATGTCGCCATGCTTCCGCTTCTCATGCCCGTCCTTGAGGTGAACGAATTCCGGTCCCGGTATCCGTTTTTCCCTGAAAAGAATGCGCTTTGCTTGTTCTTCGGCAGTGCTTCGCCCGGTGCCGGCGTCATCCGTCGCTTGGTTTTCTGGCGAAGCCGCCGCTCCGGCTCCAGTTCGAGGTGCCGCCGGACTCCATGTTGTTCATCTTGCGAAAGAACGCATCCGAATACCCATCCCACTCAACAGGCGATCCCCGATCCATGACGGCTTCGGCATTTCTTTCACTTGGCTCGCGCGCTTCGCTCAGGAGCCTGTCGCATCGACCGATCTCGCTGCTGGCGGCGCTCTTGCTTGCGCTGACGTTCGCGTTTTCGGCGAAAGCCCAGGTCTCGGCGCCTTCGCCTCAATCGCCGATCCTGGGACGAGAGCGCATCGACCAGCAGGATCCAAGCCTTCCGCGGGCTCAAACTCCGGCCCGCGTGCCGCAATCGCAGGCGCCTGTCGTGGCCGCGCCGGCGGCGCCATCAAGCGGACCCGGCATGCCGCTCACCGCGCTGCGTTACCAGGGTTCGACATTGCCCAAGGCCGTTTTGGACAAGTCCGTCGCGGCTTTTATCGGAGCGCCGCTCAACCGCGATAACCTGCAGAAGATCGCGAATGCGGTGAGCGCCACTTACGCGCAGAGCGATATTGCCTTCTTCGCCGTGTCGATCCCGCAACAGGTTCCCACGGGCGGCGTTCTCACGCTGCGCGTGCTCGAAGGGCGAATTGCTCGCTACACGCTCGACGGCAGCACCCGCAGCACCCCCAAGCGCCTGATCGACGCGCAAGTGAAGCGCCTGATGAAGGAGGCCCCGACCCGGAAATCGACGATCGAGCGCACCATTTCGCTGCTTCGCGACATTCCGGGACAGACCGTGCAGGCCAACCTGAAGCAGACTGCAACACCGGGAGAACTGCTGCTCGATCTCAAAGCGGACCGCAAGCAGGTCGACATCACGATGAACGTCAACAACAACGGCATCGTCAACGTTACCACAGGGGTGCAGACCCAACTCGCGGTCGCGGTGAACGGCGTGCTGCGCGAAGGGGACACCACGCGTTTCTCGGGCAATCTGCCGTTCAACCCGGACCGCTATCAGTTCTATTCACTCAGCCATGCCACGCCGATCGGCTCGAACGGCACGACACTGGGCATGAGCGGCGCCTATGTTCGCACGAAGACCAAGGATCTGAACATCGTGGGCGAAGCGAAACAGGCCGGTATCGCCGTTTCGCACCCCTTGATTCGCTCTTACCGGCGCAATCTTTCGCTCAGTCTTTCGCTGGACGGCACCAACAGCGAGAATTACTTCCTCGATACTGCTTTTGGTGGGTTCAAGACGCGCGCACTTCGGCTCGGCACGGTATGGTCGTCGGTGGACAAGACGGGTGGCTATGCCATCTCCACCAGCCTGAGCCAGGGGCTCGACGCCCTCGGTGCCAGGCCGATCGAGGGCTATTCGGAAGCCTCGTTCCGCAAGGCCAACCTCCAGCTCACCGCGATCAAGGAAGTAACCAAGGCGATCTCCGTCAAGGCGACCCTGCGCGGGCAATATACCAAGGATCGGCTGCCCACTACGGAGCGCTTTCCGCTTGGCGGCGAAGGTGCCGGGCTGGCCTATCGCGCCGGCATCATCACCGGGGACAAGGCGGCGGCGGGCAGTCTGGAACTGTCATGGCGGGTAGTCGGGAAGCCCGCCGCATCGCGCGGTCTGACGGTGTTCGCCTATACGGACGGTGCGCTGGCCCATAGCTACGAACGACCCGCATATCGATTGGCCGCGCAGGACTTTTCGCTGGCGACGGCAGGTGTGGGCGCCCGGATCACGCCGATAAAGGGATGGACTGCAACTGCACAAGTGGCAGTTCCTGTCAAGTCTCCATCCGATTTCTACAGTAAAAAGGCAAGGTTCTTCTTCAGCGTGAACAGGACCATTTGATTGCGCTTTTGCGTGTACGCAAAAATGGCGACGGCCCTCCTTGGGCACTGTCTCCGTCATCTACGTGCAGCGAAGGAGAGGGGTAGGCGATGAAGAATGTTTGGGAAGTCTGGACCAGTGCGCTGACTGACGCGGAATGCGATGCGATCGTCAAACGCGCTGAAGGTTATGCCGAGCAGGATGCGACGATCGGGTTCTCCGGCAACCTGCGCAGCGATCTGGGGTATCGCACATCTACGGTGCGCTGGCTCGATGCGAGTCGGGAGAAGGACATCGTCTCACGCATCATGGATTTCGTGCGGCCGTCCAATCGCAACAACTTCGGCGTGGAAATCGATGCGCCTTACGAGCTTCAGTTCACGGAGTATCGCGCGACGAACAAGGGGCATTACGACTGGCACCAGGACGTCTGGCTGGAATCGTCGCGTCCTTATGCGCGCAAGCTCTCGGTTGTGGTCCAGCTCTCCAGCGACGGAGACTACCAGGGCGGTGCGTTCGAGTTCTTCGGCATAGCCAACCCCGCCGAGAAATTCCTGCCGCGTGGAAGCCTGCTCGTCTTTCCGTCCTTCCTTCAGCACCGGGTGCTTCCGGTGGTGGAAGGCACCCGCCGCAGCCTCGTTACCTGGGTTGAAGGGCCGAACTGGCGTTGAACTTTACGTGCCGTCCGCACCGAAACGGCCCCAATACCCCGCCAGAACGAACATTGTTTAACCTCGATCTTGCGTGATCCGCGATATGAAAGGGCCAGGTAGAAGATTGAGGAGGATGCTATGGTCGGGTTTGTAAGGGACATTCTGGCAACCCTGTCCTATGAACCGAGCCCGGCCGAGAGTTTCGGGGTGGACGGCGAAGCGCTGTCGCGTCTCGATCAGCGGCTTGCCGGTTTCACGCAAGGAAGCGGGCGCGCACGTACCGCTATTTCCATTCGCCCCTCGGACTGTAGCGTGTGGGACGGCAACCCGCGCGACGTTCCTGGCCTCTCGGCGGAAAGCTGCCGGTCGCTCATCGAATCGATCGCGCAGGAGGACGGCAATCGGATTCCCGTGCTCGTTCGCCATAATCCGCCGGGTTCGGATCACCCCTATCAGCTGCTGGTGGGAAGCCGCCGTCGATTTTCGGTCGATTGGCTGAACCACAATGGTCGCCCCGAAATCCGGCTGACTGCGCTTGTGGTGGAGCTGACCGATGAAGAGGCGTTCCGCCTTGCGGATATCGAAAATCGAGAACGGGAGGATATCACCGAACTCGATCGCGCGCGCAGCTACCAGAACGCGGTGGACCGCTTCTACGGCGGCGTGCAGTCGCGCATGGCCGAAGCGCTGAACCTGTCCAACAGCCAGCTGAGCCGCCTGCTTGCCCTGGCGCAGATGCCCGATGAGGTCGTCAATGCATTCGCGACGCGGGATGAACTGCGCGTGCGCCACTCCGAAGTCCTGACGCCCTTGTTGCGACGGACTGAGCAGCGGGAGCGCGTGATACTCTCTGCCCGGCAGATCGGTGAGGAGCAGCAGCGGCTCGCCGCTTCCGGAGAGCGCATGATCCCGGCCGCCACCGTGCTCGCCCGGCTGAAGGAAGCGACGCGGGAAGGGCTGGCCCGCCCCGGCAACGAGCAGCCGCTGGTTGTGGGGGACAGCCGCGTGGGTCGGATCCGGTCGGGACGGGAAGGGCTGGCCATCGATCTTCTCGTCACGCGGGATGCGGACATCGACGCCCTGTTGGAAACTTTGCGAACGGCACTTCTCGACAACCGTCGCCAAGCGGTCAGCGATGCTGACGCCGATCGAGTCGCCTGAAAACGCGGCAATGAAGAAACGAAGCGTCTTCGCTCGATGTAAAGACGCACTCGGCCCGGCACTCGGCGGTTCCTCCGGCGAAGGACTTTCAACAACAGCCTTTTCGGTTTGAATCCCCGCATTTGCCGGCGGGGTGGGGTTGCGCGTCCTGAGCGGGAAAGGCTGCATGTCGTGCTGCCCGATACGCCGTCTTGCGTGATCTTCCCGCCGAATGCAGCACTTTTTCCAGCTCCCGGCGCCGGTTTTCGCATTCCCCTTGCGGGACATACCGATCGCGCCAAACGGCACCTTCGCGACGGTTCCTTCTCACCGAGAAGCGGTTCCGGACCGAGTCTAGCCTCCATGCAGTGGGCATTTTCATGGAGGTCAACACGATGCCGCGTCACCAATCGCACCCAACCGCCCGGCACCTGCTGCTTTGCGCGACGGCTATTCCGCTTCTTCTATTGAGTGCCTGCGCCGATGGCGTCGGATTCAGGGTAGGCGCCGGAGGCGGCGGTTCACCGTCCGGCCCCAGCGGCCCCACCGGTCCGACGAGCCCCAGCGGTCCAAGCGGTCCAAGCGGCCCGAGTGGCCCAAGCGGCCCAACAGGCCCAACGAGTCCGAGCGGTCCGAGCGGTCCGAGCGGTCCGAGCGGTCCGAGTGGTCCAAGCGGTCCCTCCGATCCCAGCGGACCCACGGGGCCTACCGATCCCAATGGTCCGACTGGTCCCACCGGCCCCACCGGTCCCACCGGCCCAACCGGCCCAACCGGCCCAACCGGCCCCACCGGTCCGACGAGCCCCAGCGGTCCGACCGGCGCGACCGGCCCGACTGGTCCCACCGGTCCCACCGGTCCCACCGGTCCCACCGGTCCCACCGGCCCAACCGGCCCAACCGGCCCAACCGGCCCAACCGGCCCAACCGGCCCAACCGGCCCAACCGGTCCTACCGGCCCGACCAGCCCCACAGGCCCAACCGACCCCACCGGTTCTCCCGGCTTCACCGGGCCCATTGCCGGCGTGAATGTCGGCGGTGGCGGAGTGCTTGGGCCTAGCGGGTCCGGCACACTGATCGACGTCAATGTCGCGCCGGGTGCGGCTTCGACGGGTGGCAGCGGCATTGCCGTGGATCTGCTCACGGGTGACGGAAAGGCCGTGCAGGTCACGCTGCCGACTACGGTCGAACAGACGCAGCAGGCCCTGGCGCCGGTCGGCTTGCTCACCGGGGCGCTGCTCGGCGATCAGGTCGGAAGCACGGTAACGCAGCTGACCGACGGGCTGGCTCCCACCGTGGCGACGCTCACCTCAACGGTGGACGGGCTGACGACGCCGCTGCTCGATACGGTGAACGGCGTGCTGTCTCCGGTGGTGGGAGAAACCGGCCTGCTCGCACCGGTCACCGGTCAACTGGGCGGCCTTGTCGAAGGGCTGACGGGCAACATCGGCGGCGCTATCGGCAGCGGTAGCGGCGACCCCGCGCGGACATTCGACGGGCCGCTGCTCGGGGTCGATCTGGGCAACAATCCGCTGACCGGGCCAAGCACGGGCGACACCGTCGTCGGCCTGAACGTCCTGTCCGAAGGTGCCGGACAGGTTGCCGGGCAGCTCGCGACGGTCGGCGTCTTGTCGAACGGCGCCATCGTGGACATCGCCCTGCCGACCACGACCGAAGCGGTTGCGGCCGGATTGGCGCCGGTGGGCAATCTGGCCGGAGCCTTGCTCGGCGAGCAGGCCGGGGGCGTGGTCGATCAGGTGACCAGCGGTCTTGCGCCGGTGGTGGCGCCGGTGACAGCGGTAGTGGACAGCGTGACGGCGCCGCTGCTCGATACCGTCAACGGATCGCTGGGCGGCGTAGTGGGTGGCCTAACCGGGGGCCTTACCGGTGCTCCGGGTTCGGGCGATGGCGGTGTGCTGGCGCCTGTGACCGGCGTCGTCGAATCGCTGGTCGGTGGCCTTACCGGCGGATTGGGCGGCGGCGCGGCTGCGGGAGGCGTGCTCGCCCCCGTGACGGGCGCCGTCGATACGCTGCTGAGCGCGCCCAACCAAAGCGGCGCGCTCGCGCCTGTCACCGGCGTGGTGACGGGCGTGGTCGGAGGTCTGACCGGCGGCGCTGCCCCCGGCGGCACGGGCGGAACCGGCTCGGTACTGGCGCCGGTCACCGATGCCGTAAATGGCCTTGTCGGCGGCGTGGTGGGCGGCCTCACCGGCGGCGCGGCTCCGGGTGCCGGATCGGGACCGGCATCCGGGGCGGGATCGGCGCTTGCGCCGGTGACCGGCCTGGTCGGGTCACTGCTCGGCGGTCTTGGCGCAAGGACGAACTGATCGTCATGCGTGCCCGGCGCCCCACAACCCCATGGCCGGGCACGCGAACGACCCCCACCCGCTGAACGCAGGGGGAGGGGAGAGGAGGCAGTCCCGGAGACGGGGCTGCCTCTTCGATTCCGGCGTCATGCGCCTTGCGGCAGCTACCGGAACGCAACGAAATTGAGCCGGAGTGAGTATTTAACCATTGGCGCGCCTTACGCCGGTGATTTCGTCCACGAGCCGCGTAGGAAGGCGGATATCGGCTGGATTTTCGGCGTTTCGACAGGCTTTGCGTATTCTCCGCCGGCCGATCCGGGCTTTTTCCGGACAATTGCAAATGCACCACCCGCCCTGGCGTCGCCTCCCATCCGCATCAGGGCCGGGGCGGCTGCTTCTCGGCGAGGCCAGGCGCCCCGATCGACCTATCATTTCTCCAACAGGCCGCAGCGGCCGATACCACGTTGGAGAAGATCTCATGCCGATCCGTCGTTACCCGAAGATCAAGCGGCTCGCCCTTCTGGGCACGGCCACGGCTCCCTTGCTGCTGGTAGCGGCCTGCACCAGCGGCATGGACTTTCAGGCGGGCAATCCCTCGGGGCCGTCCAGCCCCAGCCCGAGCGGTCCCAGCCCCAGTGGACCAAGCCCCAGTGGCCCGACTCCCAGTGGACCCAGCCCTAGCGGCCCGACAGATCCAAACGGACCCAGCGGTCCCAGCCCCAGCGGCCCCAGCGGGCCAACCGATCCGGGCGGCACCACCACCGGTTTCACCGGCCCGGCTGCGGGCATCTCCGTCGGCGGCACCGACCTGCTTGGCCCGAGCGGCTCCGGCACGCTGATCGATGTGAACGTGGCACCCGACACGGCGACCACCGATGGCACCGGCGTGACGGTGGATGTCCTGACCGGCGACGGCAAGGTCGTGCAAGTCACGCTGCCGACCACGGCCGAAGAGACGAAGCAGGCACTCGCCCCGGTCGGCGCGCTGACCGGAGCGCTGCTGGGCGAGCAGGTGGGCGGCACCGTCACCCAGGTGACCGACGGCCTTTCCCCGACGCTCGCGGCGGTCACTTCCACGGTGGATGGGGTAACTTCGCCGCTGCTCGACACGGTCAACGGCGTGCTCGCGCCGGTCGTGGGCGAGACCGGGGTGCTTGCGCCCGTTACCGGGCAGCTCGGCGGTCTGGTGGACGGCCTTACGGGCGGACTGGCCGGTGGACTGACGGGCGGAAGCACTGGATCGGAACCGGCGCGGACTTACGAGGGACCGCTGCTGGGCGTGGACCTGGGCAACAATGCCGTGACCGGCCCCAGCAGTGCCGACACGCTGATCGGCCTCAACGTCTTGTCCGAAAATCCCGGACTGGCGACGGGGCAACTCGCCACCGCCACCGTGCTGTCGGACGGCAAGGTGGTGGACGTGGCGCTGCCGACCACCACGGATGCCGTCACGGCGGGGCTGGCGCCCGTCGGCAATCTGGCGGGCGCCGTGCTCGGCCCGCAGGTCGGCGGATTGGTGGATCAGGTGACGGGCGGACTCGCCCCGGTGGTCGCACCGGTTACGGCCACGGTGGAAACGGTGGCCGCGCCTATCCTCGATACCGTGAACGGCGCTTTGGGCAGCACGTTAGGTCAAGTCACGGGAGGCCTGGGTGCGGGTGGCGGCTCGGTCGGAGGCGGCACCGGCGCGGTGTTGGCGCCGGTCACCGGGCTCGTCGATGCCGTGACGGGTGGCCTGGGCGGAGCACCGGCCGGCGGCGCAGGCGGCGTGCTGGCGCCGGTGACGGGCGCGGTGTCATCGCTGGTTGGGGGGCTCACCGGGGGATTGGCCGGAGGATTGACCGGAGGCGTTTCGGCGGGTGGTTCGGGAGGCGCGGCCACGGGCGGCAGTCTGCTGGGCGGCCTGCTGGGCGGCGCCGGAAGCTGATCCTTCGTCCCTTTCGGTGCGGGCTCCCCCGGCTCGCACCGACCCCCGTTCCCATCTCTTGCGGACATCTTTCGATGATCGACCTTGCCAGGATCAGCCCGCCCAACCGCCGCAGCAATTATCTGCTGGTCGTCCGCCTCGACAATGCGCGGCATATCGCCTCGGCCTACGGTACGGCGGCGTTGATCACGGCGATGGCGCATGTTCGCGGCGTCGTTGCCAGCCATCTCGATCCGGTGGTCTGCCGGGAGACGGCGGACGAGATCGTCGTGCTGGCCCATGCGGCCATGCTCGAAGCCGACTTCGTGCGCACCGAAATAGAGGCGCTCTGCGCGCGGCTGAGCGGCACGCCGGTGGAACACGAAGGATCCCGCATTCTGCTGTCGGTTTCGATCGGCCATAGCGATCCCGCACCCGGCGGGCTGGAGAGCGACACGGGCGCGGCTCTGAAAGGGGCCCTGAACGAAGCCCTCAACGAAGCGGGGACACGGCTGCAATGCGTGGCCGCGCCTGCTCTCTCGCTGGATGCCGTGCCTGCGCCGGAAGCAGCCCGCTATCGGGCGGACATGGCCCGGGCGGCGCGGCTGCTGGATCAGGTCGCACGGGGCGAGATGTTCTTCGCGTGGCGTCCCATCCACGATCCGCGCCGTCCCGATCGCCTGCTCCAGCACGAGGCCCTGCTTCGCTATGCCGATGCGCAGGGCGAGCAGTTCGACTGCACGGCCGCCTATCAGGCGCTGGAGCGGGTGGGGCTGGCCCATCTGCTGGACCGCGCCCTCGTGCTGCGGGTGCTGGACGAACTGGAGGCGGACCCGCGCGCGCGACTGTCGATCGCGATCTCGCCGCAAAGCCTTTCCTTCGACCTCGGCGGACAGGATGCTGCCTGGACGGACTTTCTGGCGCGAATCGAGCGCCACCCCGATCTGGCCGAAAGGCTGGTGATCGAATTTCACGAATCGGCGGCAACGCGGTTCTGGCCCGGCACGCTGACGTTCCTCAACACGCTGCGCGCGCTGGGAATCGGCATCGGGCTGGTCGGGTTCGGTTCTGGCCATGCCTCGGTTCGCCAGCTTGCCGTCCTGCGGCCCAGCCAGATCAAGCTCGACAGCGCGTTCCTGCGCACCGCCTTTCTGTCAGAGCGCAATCGCGCCCGCGTCGGCCAGCTCGCCGCGCAGGCGCGTACCCTGTGCGACAGCGTGGTGTTCGTCGGCGCCGATACGCCGGCGCAGATCCGGCTGGCGGTGGAGGAGGGCGCCCAATGGGTGGCCGGGCAGCGGCTCGGCCGCGTCTGCACCCGCCGCACCTGGAACGCTCGCGACCGCAGCCCGGCGCACCATGCCGGCATGTCGCGGGCCGAGCCGTCGCCGGCTCTGGCGGATGGCCTTCGTCCCGTGCGGAGCCCCGTGTTTTGACAGCCTATCGTGACAGTCAGTCCCATTCCGGATTCCGGCCGATGACCGGAACCGAATACAAAGGAAAGGAAGCCGCCATGACGAATGACAAGGTGCAGAACGCACGCGAACTCCTGCGGATCGCCCTGGATATGCTCGACGAATGCGATGCTCTGGTCAGCGGGGCGCTTGTGGCAGGCGCGCTCGACGCGCTGGAAGGCGGGCCCGAGGATGACACGCGCCTGTCCGCGCCGCCTGTCGAGATCATGGCCATGGCGATCGAGCGTGGCCGCCCCATGGCCGCCGGCCTCCATAGCTGCGCGTGAGCGGACTATGCTGACGGAAGAAGGCGCTCCGATGAACTGGGGCAACCAGAGCCTGCCGGCCCGTTTCCAGCGCGACGGGCGTTCGGGACTGCCGCGTTTCAGCCTCCTGCTGGATGCGCAGGTCACGGCGGATGGCGATGCGGTGGACGTCGTGGTGCACAACCTGTCGCAGGGCGGCATGCTGGTGGAATGCGATGCCGATCTGGATATCGGCGATCCCATCGAGATCGATCTTTCGGCCGATCATCGCGCGCAGGCCAGCGTCATGTGGCACAACGAGAATTTCTACGGCTGTCGTTTCGATAGCCCGATCTCCGCCGCCGTGCTGGGCGCCGCCCGCCTGCGTTCGGCACCGCGCCTGCGGGAGGCCGAGGATGATCTCGACGCGCCTGATGCCGAGGGGGGCGATGCGGAGGGGGCCAATGCCGAGGGGGCGGGTGTAGATGGCGAAGCGCAGGAGTCGCTGGCCCGCCGCCTGCGTCGTCTGCGCAAGCAGAACGGCTTCAGCCAGGGCGAACTGGCCGAGCGGATCGGCGTGAGCAAGCCCACGGTATGGGCCTGGGAGCATGGCCGCGCCCGCCCTCAGGAAGCCCGCCTCAAAGGCATAGCCGACGCCCTGGGCACGACGATCGACGATCTGGACGGCTTGCCCCGCACCGACAATCTGGCATTTCTGATGGCGGAATATCGCGATCAGATCGCCGCCCATTTCAATGTCGCGCCGGCGAAAGTGAAAATCGTGATCGAGTTCTGATAACGATTGAAATCAGTTTTTGAAAACAATGCAACGGTTTGGGCCTTAACCGCGTGTACCTTGCATTCACTTATTGATAATGTCGCAGCCATATAGGAGTACGAAACATCAGTGGCGGCAGCACCCGTCGGAAACGTCGGTGCGGCGCACGGAGGAACGGGATCGGATGAGTGACGATCAGGCCAGGGTACTTGTTCTCGATGATTTTTCGGCCATCGTCGAAGAGTTGCTGACCTTGATGTCGCTCCACGGCATTGCCGGGATCGGTGCTTCCAATCTTACCGAAGCCGTTGAAATGCTGGAGCGGCATCCTGCCGTCAGCGTCGTCGCCTGCGATTTGCGGCTCGATCGCGAATCCGGGCTCGATATCGTTTCGCGGGTTCGCGCGCATCCGCGGCTGTCGGCCCGCCGCTTCGAATATGTCTTCATCACCGGCGACCAGATGCGCGAAGACCTTGTGGAAGGCATCTCGCGCTACGCCTTCCTCACCAAGCCGGTGCAGCCCCAGGCGCTGATCGGCACGATCCGCCGGATGCTGGTCAACGGTGTCGGTGCGTGACGGTACCTGCGGATGAAGCGACCGCCGATCGCGGTCTTCTTGAAGCGCTGCGTCGCCATGTCGGGCTGAAAGTCGTCAGCGACGTTCGGCTGGACGCGGCGGCTACGCGGATCCTGTTCCGCAGCGAGAATGCCGGAGCGGACGAGCAGCCCCAGGCCGTGCGCATCCATCCCGAGGATATCCTGCGTCTGGCCGCGCTGGCGGGCCGGTCCGAAGTGGTGACCGATCTGCGCACGCAAGAAAACGGCATGGGCACGCTGACGCTGATCCTGCGCGACAATCGCGGCGGGACGCATTGGGGCAGCGCGGTCCTGATCGATGCGCCGGCGCCGCGTCATGAGCATCAGGCCCTGGCCGAGCGCGCGCGCATGGCGGATCTGGGCGAACGGGCGCTTACCCTGGCGCACGAACTGCGGCAGCCGCTGTTCACGATCTCGATGGCGAACGAGAGCCTGCGCCTGATGCTCGACCGGCCGGACACCACGCGCTCGCGCCTCCAGACCACCGCCTCGCGCATCGCCGAGCAAGTGCTGCGTGCGCAGGCGATCATCAAGCGCACTTTGGGGCAAGCGGCGGACGAGAAGATCGTGGCGCGCCATACCGACGTCATGGAGGCTGCGGCCAGCGCCGTCGAATTCCTGGAAGCGCTGTTCGAACGGGCCGATATCGTCGTGGAGCGCGATGCCGCCGGCCTTTCCGCCTGTGTGGCGCTGGGCCGGGTGGAACTGGAGCAGGTCTTCGTCAACCTGCTGCGCAATGCGGCCGACAGCATTCAGTCTCGCCGCGTGGCCGGCTGGGACGGAGAAGGGCGGATAGCGATCACGCTGGAAGGCAAGCCCGGCCAGATTCGCTGCGTCGTCACCGACAACGGCGCGGGGCTCTCCGCCGATCTGGAGCGGCTGGCCTTCGAGCCGTTCTTCACCACAAAGGCGCAGGACGGCACCGGCCTTGGTCTGCATATCTGCCGCCAGATCGTGGAAAAGGCGCGGGGCTCGATCCGGCTGATCGCCAATCCGGGCCATGGCGCGCGCGTGGAGATCAGCCTTTCGCCAGCGTCCGGTGGACGTGCCACCTCAGATGTCGTCGCGGCCTAGGCGGATGACGAAGCGCGTCGGCTGGCTCGATCGCAGCATCGAGCGGAAATCCCCGCCCGCCTCGATCGCCACTTGCTCGACCAGCCACAGCGTGGCGTGATCGAGCTTGCGGGCGGGCGCTGGCGCGCCGTCCTCCTCGATGCACTGCACCGTGACCACCACGTGCGCCGGTGACATCGCTGCCTTGAGCAGCACCCTGCCGCGCCGCTTCTCGTTGTTCGGGCCGATGAAGCTGCCGAAAGCGCTGAGCAGCGCCGCCACCGCCATCATCTCCAGCGCGCCGTGATGTTCGGGGAGGACATGCTCCAGGGCGTTGCCTTCCAGCTCCACGACAACGCCGTGATGGCGCACGTTGGACTTGGTGGCGGCCACGGCGCATTCCAGCGCGCTGCGCACGTTGAGTGTCGAGCGTTCCTTGTCTCCGTCACGGCCGAACCAGCGGAACAGGCTGAGGATGAAGGCCGCCGCCTCGGTATGGGAAGAGATGCGCGCGACCCGGTCCAGCAACTGCTTGCGGCTTTCCTCGCTGATGTCGAGCTGTTCGACGATATAGCGCATGTTGCCGTTGGCCATGGAGATCACGTTCAGCGGCTGGGCCAGATCGTGCAGCATGCCGGCGGTGACCCGGCCCAGCAGCAGGTCGCGGGTGACGGGCACCAGGCCGTCCTCTCCCCAGGCCAGCAGGCGCGCGTCCACCATGGCGAGATGGCGGGCGAGCCCCGCGCCCAGGAAGGCCGCGCTGAGCGAGCCGGAGAAGACGGCGGCCGTGGCGAGCGGGCCGTTGAGCAGCAGCACGCAGCAGAAGCTGGCCATCGCCAAGAGCAGCGCCACCACCCAGGTCCAACGCGGTGCTCTCAGCAGGACCAGGACGAGGCTGCGGGGAAAGAAACCGGCAGCGCAGACCATGGCCAGCACGGTCCAGTAGGCGGCGGAGAACCGGGCTTCCGGAATGATGTAGAAGCCGGCGCTGAGCACCGCGGCCACCAGGGCGGCCTTGACGGTCTTGTGCAGGACGAACAGCGCGCCGGCGGCGCCCGCGCCGATCACGCCGGCGGCGGGCGCCTGGCTGGATACGAGGCCAAGGCACAAGGCGCAGATGGCCAGGGCACCGGGGTAGAAGCGCGTGCCGTCCTCCCAGGCCCGCAGGCGCATCGCCAGTTGCGGCGCGAATCCGGCGCCGACCGGGCGCGTGCCTTCCAAAGCGTCGTCATTCGCGACTGCCTTGCCAGAAGGGTCGGGGCCGGAAGGGTCGAGCGGAGGAAAATCCACGACGTTGGTGTTTGGCACAATCATTTCAGTCAGCCCCTGAGACCGGTTCGGATGCCGTGCATCTTCGATTCCGGACGGGACGATGATTGCGAAGCCGCGAAGCTTTCGCAACAGCGAAATAAACCTGATAGAAGGTTTTGTTAGGCCGTAAGTAAATATACTAACAAAGCGGGACTGTCGCGCTTCAACAAGCCGGTTTCAAATTGTTAATCCGGCGATACAGCGAGCTGCGATCGGGCTACGGGCAAGAGCAGTGTAAGGCAATAATGCGCAAAATGCCTATCTGCATGCCTTGTTAAGTTCAAAAATGCCTCCTCGAACATGATCTATGTTTCGTCAGCAGATCTTGAAAGAACCGATCCGGACATGTTCGCGGCTTCTGTTCGGGGGGTGTCGCTGACGCCAAGTTGAGGATTGACGCCCGATTTGGATGAAATGAGCAAAGGTATACTTTCCGGCGCTTTAACGCTTGTGAAACACTCCCGCTGATTGCGGTCGCTTCGGCTATTTCTCCATCTCGGATCGTATTCGAGAACAGCTATCATCAATACGCAAGACGGCATTTTCCGGTCGTCTGAGGATGAAAAAATCCAATCCGGGTCTTCGGGCAGGCGATCCGGTTTGCGTAAACGCAAGGAGCCAGGGGGGAATGGGCATGAGGCTCGGTTCGAAAGCGAAGCTGACGATCGGCATAGGGCTGGTGGCAGCTTGCGGCTTCGCATTCCTGGGCATGCGTGAGCTGGGCCGAGCCGCCGGGCCGGTGGCCGATGCCGCCGCCCGCATGCCGATCGGTCAGCCGGAGCCTTCACTCACCGTCCTGGCGGCCACCGCGCGAGACATCAAGGTGGGGGAAACCATCACCGCCGATATGATCCGCAATTCCAGGTCCGATCCGGCGCGATACCCCACGGCGGTCACCCCGGCCGAGATCATCGGCAAAGTGGCCACGCAGGATATTCGCGCCAACTCCCTGATCCCGCGCACGGCGCTGGGGCAGGAAACCAAGCTGGCGATCCGGGTGCCCATGGGCATGCGCGCGATCAGCATCGACACGACAGCGGAGATTGCCGTCGCCGGGCTCGTTCGTCCGGGGGATCGGGTGGACGTGCAGGTCGTCTATCCCGGCGAGGATGCGCTGAGCGGCGCGCGTACCAGCGGCGCCAGTCGCGCCCGCACCTTGTTGCAGATGGTGCCGGTGCTGGCCGTTGGCGAAGCCGTGGTCGGCACACAGCCCGCCAGCGGCGTGGAAGGTGCCGTGGCGGCCGAACCGCCGCCTGCCCGCACGGTCACGCTTGCGCTCGCGCCGGAGCAGGTCTCCCAACTGGCCCTCGCCAAGAGCACCGGCGCGCTCACGCTCTCGCTGCGCAATCCCGGCGACCGCGCGGAAGTGGCCGTGGCGCAAGTGGCCTCCAGCCCGCAGCCGCGCCCCGCTTCGGCCTTCGCGGCGCCTGCGTTCACCGCCCCGGTCCCGGTGGCACCACGCCCGGCCCCCGCGCGCGCCCGTCCTGTGGCGAAGAGCGCATCCGAGGGATCGCAGGCCATCGAACTCGTCGTCGGCGGCAATCGCCAGGTCATCTATTCCGGGAGTGCATCGCAGTGAAAGCCCTGATCGCCTCCCTGCTCGTGGCCGGTTCCCCGCTCATCGCCGTTCCGGCGCAGGCTCAGGTCCGGCCCCAGCTCCAGGGTGACCAGCAGCAGGAACTGCTCCAGGTGGACGACCAGCGCACCCTGTCCTTCCCCCACTCCGTCGGCCGGGTGGAAGTGAGCCGCGAGAACGTGATCGGCATCACCGCGCCCACCGCGCAGTCGATCCGGATCAAGGCGCTGGCGGTGGGCGATGCCGTCCTCACCGTCTTCGCCAAGGACGGCACCGTCCTGGCCGAGCGCATGGTGCGCGTGGGCGGTGCGGGCTTCACCGGGCAGGCGGCCTCCTACCGCCCCGGAGAGAAAGTGGTCGCGGTGGACGTGCAGTTCGCGGCGGTGTCCAGTTCGACGCTCAAGGCGCTGGGTTTCAGCTTTTCCAAGCTGGCGGGCGACCTGCAAGGCGCCGTGATCGCGCCGAGCGGCGTCAACAGCTACAGCATGGGCCGTGGCGGACTGACGGTGGACGCGGCAGTGCCGCTTCAAAGCGCCTTCAACCTGTTCCTCTCCTCGCGCAGCCATGGCATCGGCGCGGTGCTGAGCGCGCTCTCGTCCAACGGGCTGTCGCAGCTGCTGGCGCAGCCGACCTTGCTGGTGCGCTCGGGCGAGCAGGCCAGCTTCCTGGCGGGCGGCGAGTTTCCCGTGCCGGTCCCGCAGAACAGCGGCAACGGCAATACGCTTTCGATCGAATACAAGGAGTTCGGCGTGCGCCTTTCGGTGACGCCCTATGTCCTGTCCTCCGATCACATCGTGCTGAAGCTGGCGCCCGAAGTCAGCGAGCTGGACTACAACAACGGCGTCCAGCTTCAGGGCTATACGGTGCCCGGCATTCGCCGCCGTTCGGCGGAAACGACGGTGGAACTGGGCAGCGGACAGAGTTTCGTGATCGCCGGGCTCAACTACACCAACAGCGCGATCACCAAGGAAAAGGTGCCGTTTCTGGGCGACCTGCCGGTGCTCGGCGCCTTCTTCAAGCGCCAGCAGAACCAGAAGGAGCGGCAGGAACTCATCATCGTGGCGACGCCGCGCCTGGTCGAGCCCGGCACCGCGCCGATCGCGCTGCCCAGCGCGCCCGGCGATCCCGATCCCAGCGTGGGCCAGATGATCGTCGGCAACGACGGTGTCGAGCAGTCCGTGAAAACCTTCGGCGTCGTGAGGCCCTGACATGCCCAAGATCCACCTTCTTTCCGTAGACCGCACCCTGGCCCAGCGCCTGTCCGATGCGATGGGCGAGCATGTCGCGGTGGAGATGGTCCAGTCGCTGGAGCACAGCGATCTCGATGGACCGGGCATCGTGCTGATCGACCATGCCTCGGTCCCGGCGGAGCGCTCGCTGTCCTCCGCGATCGGCGAGGTTGCGCAGATGGCGCCGGGCCGCGCGGTCGTCGTCGCCACCGAGGACATGTATGCCGGGCAAGTGCTCCAGGCGATCCGTGCCGGTGCCGCCGATGTGCTGCCGCGCGGCGCCGGGGGAGCAGAAGCTTCCGAGATCCTGACGCGGGTCATGAACAGCGCGCTCGCCACGCAGGGCCGGTTGGGCCGTCTCACCATCGTCCTCGGCAACGACCGGGAGGCGCTGCCGATGCTCGCCACCGACATGGCGCTGGCCTACAGCCTGGACCAGACGCCCACCCTGCTGGTGGACTTCACCCTGCCCACCAGCACCGCCGAGGCCTATCTCGACCTCAAGGCGGACTACGGCATCGCCTCGGCCGTGGCCGACCTCGATCGCATGGACACCAGCCTGCTCTCCGACGCCCTGGCGCGCCACGAGCCGAGCGGGCTTTCGCTGCTGACGTTCGACGGCGGCACCGGCACCGAACCGGCCGGGGTCGGGCCCAATGACGTCGTCGGCCTGATCCAGCTGCTGCGCGCCAATTTCGCGCAAGTGGTGGTGTCGGCAGGCAGCCTGCGCCACGGCGGGCTGCTGCGCGAGCTGGCCTCGCAAGCGCAGGCGATCGAGATCGTGTGCAGCCAGTCGATCCGCGAACTGGAGGCCTGCCGCCGCCTGCTCGACAAGATCGCGCTCGATACCGCCAGCGCAGTCCGGATGCGGCTGCTGGTGTGGGACTACGAGCCCCGCGTGCTGCTGGACGGTCGCCGCATGGCGGACGTGCTGGGCGTGGACGCGGTGATGGGCGTGCCGACCGACCGGGTGAGGGCGGCCAATGCGCTCAACGCCGGGCGGCCGCTGACGTTCGACCGGGACAGCGGACCTTATCTCCAGGCCGTTCGCCGGGCCTGCAACATCGCCGCTCCCGCCAGATCGGGCGGCGGCAGCCTCGATCGCATGCGCCGCGCCATCCTGCGTTCGGTGGAGCGCAGCGCATGAGCCTCCTGACCGCCGAGGAACGACAGGAAGGCTTCGCCGGGGCCGGTCGCAAGCCGGCGGTGGCCCAGCCTTCGGCCCAGCGCATGAGCGACAGCTATCAGGCGGTCAAGGCGATCACCTGCCAGCAGGTCATCGAGCAGCTCGAAGCCCAGGGCGTGACGGCGGAATCGCTGGACCAGCGCACCCTGCGCCACGAGATCGAGCAGGTCATCAGCAGCCGCAGCCGCCGGGGCCAGCTGGCGCTCAACAGCGCGGAACGGCTGCTGCTGATCGAGGACGTGGAAGACGAAGTGGTCGGCCTCGGCCCGCTGGCGCCGCTGCTGCGCGACGGGTCGATCGACGACATCATCGTCAACGGCGCCCACACCATCTACGCCGAGCGCGGGGGCCTGCTGGAACGCGTGGAGACGCGGTTCCGCGACGATGCGCACCTGATGAACATCATCCAGCGCATCGTCGGCCCGATCGGCCGCCGCGTGGACGAGGCGACGCCGTTCTGCGATGCGCGCCTGGCCGACGGATCACGCGTCAACATCGTCATCCCGCCGATCGCGCTCGACGGCCCGCTGGTCTCGATCCGCAAGTTCCGCCTCCAGGCGCTGACGCTCGACGATTGCGTGGCGGGCGGCGTGATGAGCGGCCCGATGGCGACCTATCTTGCCGCCGCCGTGCGCTCGCGCCTCAATGTGCTGATCTGCGGGGGCACCGGCGCGGGCAAGTCCACCCTGCTCAACGTGCTGTCCGGCTGCATCAGCAACCGCGAGCGCCTCGTCACCATCGAGGACGCCGCCGAACTGCAACTCTGCCAGGACCATGTCGTGCGGCTGGAAACCCGCCCGCCCAGTGTGGACGGCAGCCGTGAGGTGAGCGCCCGCGATCTCGTGCGCAATGCCCTGCGCATGCGGCCCGACCGCATCATCCTGGGCGAAGTGCGCGGGGTGGAGGCGGTGGAGATGCTCCAGGCCATGTCCACCGGCCACGACGGTTCGATGGCGACGCTCCACGGCAATTCGCCGCGCGATGCGCTGTCCCGCCTCGAAATGCTGCTCGGCTTCGCGGGGCAGCAGAACGACGTGCGCGCGGTGCGGCGCTTCGTGGCGAACAGCATCCACGTGATCGTGAACATCCAGCGCCTTGCCAGCGGCGTGCGCCGCGTCACCACGATCAGCGAAGTCACCGGCACCGAGGGCGATGCCTTCACCCTGAACGAACTGTTCCGCTTCGACGAGCAGCCGCCGATGTCGGGCGAGGGCACGTTCCAGACGCTCTCGCCGCGCCCTTACCATGCGGCGCGGCTGAAGGACTATCCCACGCCGGGGGGCTCGATTTCAGGCCTTACGGGCAGAGGGGCAGACAGCCGAGCCGAGGCCAGAGGAGTCGCGACCGGATGGTGAAAGGCGCCGCCTACCTGATCCTGGCCCTGCTGATCCTGGGCGCGGTCCTCTTCGCCCTCGTCAGCGAGCGGGCGCGCAGCCTTGCGGCGATCGACCGGCGGCTGGCCGGCCTGACCCTGCCCGGCGCCGCACCGGCGCGGGTCTCGCCGGCGATCTCGGTGCCCGAACGCATCGCGCCGCTGCTGGCGCAGGCCCAGCTGGAAGTGACGATGCGGGCCGTGCGCATCCTGGCCGTGGCCGGGCTGGGGCTGGTGGTGGCGGTGCTTCTCCTGGCCGGGCCGGCTTTCGCGCTGGCGGTGCTGCTGGGCCTGCCGATGGTCGCACTTTCCTGGCTGCGCGGGCGTGCCCGCAAGCGCGTGGACGCCCTTACCGAAGCGCTGCCGCTCTATCTCGACGGCGTGCGCCAGTTGCAGGCCGTAGGCAATTCGCTCTCGCAGGCGCTCTCCCGCGCGCTGGCCGACGCTTCGCCGGTGGTGCACTCGTTCTTCGATACCGCCGCGCGGCGCCTGGAAATGGGCGCGCCCGTGGCCGAGACGATGCAGCAGCTGGCGGACCGGCTCCAGGTTCCCGAAGTGTCGATGATCGCCGCCGCCATCCGCACCAACTTGCGCTATGGCGGCTCGATCGGGGCGGTCTTCACCAATCTCGCCCATATCCTGCGCGAGCGCCTGCGCATCCGCCGCGACCTCGTGGCCGCCACCTCGGAGGCGAAAGTCAGCTCCCGCGTGCTGATCGCCATGCCGCTGCTGGCCATGGTCGGCCTGGTCATGATGAACCCGGCCTATCTCGACTTCTTCATCGCGGATCCGCGCGGACAGAAGCTTTCGCTGCTGGCCGTGGGACTGGAAGGCGCGGGCATCCTGATCATCCGCCGCATGCTGAGGCTGGAGTTCTGATGCCGCCGCTCGCCGCCCTCCTGCTGTTCGCGCTGGCGGCGGGCAGCCTTGTGCTTGCCGTCCACGGCGTGCGCATGCTCGATGCCGATGCGCGGCTGCGGCAGCGGATCGAAGGCCAGCCCGGACGCGCGGGGGCCGCCGCCGCCCTGCGCTTCCCGCTGCCGCGCCTGTTCGTGGTGCGGGGCCGCGATCGCGAGGAGATCGAGCAGAAGCTGCGCAAGGCCGGCTACTTCGAACCCGGCGCGCTGGAAGCCTTCGCCTGGCTGCGCCTTGCGGCCACCGCCGGAGTGGCGCTGGCCTCGATGCTGGCCTGCCTCGTGCTCAACGGCAACCCGTTCAGCCCGCTGTTCCCGACGCTGGCCTTGTCGGGCCTCACCTATATCGGCGCCAAATATGCGCTGCGGATGCGCGCCGCCTCGCGTGAGCGGATCCTGACCGCCGAGTTTCCCTTCCTGCTCGACCTCATGCTGATGATGCTGGAAAGCGGCGTCTCGCTCGACCAGTGCTTTCGCGGCATCGCCCGCGAGGAGCGCGCCGGCGTGCCCAACCATGCCCGCCTGGTGGCGATGCTGGTGGAAGATCTCGACCGGGGGCAGGACTATCAGCTCGCCTTCGACCGCTGGGCCGCGCGCGTGGCCGTCACCGGCGCCCGCGAACTGGCGACGGTGTTCCGCCAGTCGCTGTTCCACGGCATGGAACTGGTCCCGGCCCTGCGCGAATTCGTGAGCGAGTTCTCCCAGCGCCGCGTCGCCCGCGCGCGCGAGGCGATCGGCACGATCACCGTGCGCATGGTCATCCTGATGCTCGTGTTCTTCATGCCGGCGCTGTTCATCGTGCTCGCGGGCCCGCCGGTCGCTGCCATTCTCGACACATTGGGGAGCGTCAAGGGATGACTGGTCGCCTGTTTCTGGCCGTGCTCGCGCTGGGCGCCGGCACATCCGCCTCGGTCCCGCCGACGAGCCGGGCGTTCGCTGCCGAGGCCCTCGGCACGGAGGCATCGGGCTCCACCCGGCAGCTCTATCTCGTGCTGATTCAGCAGGCCCGCAAGGACGGTCGGCAGCGGGCCGCTCTGGCGTTTCTCGACGATTTCGACCGGCAATATCCCGGCGACCGGGAATCACGCATCCTGCGCATCAATTGCCTGCTCGATCTGGGGCAGACCGAAGGCGCCGTCGCCGCCCTGGCGCAGATTCCCGCCGCCGACCGCAGCGCCGAAGCGCAGGCGGTGCGCGGCCATGTGCTCGCCGCGCAAGGGCAGTGGCCCGCCGCGGCCGAGCAGTACCGTGC